>JAYVGG010000255.1:0-37708 GCA_043772475.1 Burkholderiales bacterium | reverse complement strand
GCGAGTAGCGGCCTGCAAGCGGGCTTGAAACACCCCGGCGAAGATGTGCAATTGGCGGTGTACGCGGCACTGGCCGAGGCCAAGCACCCCGAGCGCACGGTGGCCGAGGCGGCCTACCTCGCGATTGTGCGTGACGACGTAAAGCCCGTGCGCCATCCCGAGCCGCAGGCCGCCGGTGCCGCCAGTGTGGCGCGCTTGGAGGCGATGTTTGTCGGGCTCTACGCGGGGGCGGCAATGCCGGCACAAGGGGTTGAAAAAATCTGTGGGCGCTGTGCGGTGCGCGGGCTTTGTCGCAAAGATTATTGGCCGACAAAAGAGGCCAAACATGAGTAAGGGCGCGGTGTTTCGGGCACGTGGCGAGATCACAAACGTCGCCCTAAACCCGGCCGTAAGCGTGGTGGTGGAGGCCTGCGCGGGCTCGGGGAAAACGTGGCTCTTGGTCTCGCGAATGTTGCGTTTGCTACTCAGCGGTGCGCCACCGTCCTCGATTCTCGCCATCACGTTCACCCGCAAGGCCGCGCAAGAAATGAGCGAGCGCCTGCTTGAATGGCTGCGGTTTTTAAGCGTTGCACCGGACGAAAGTGTGCGTGAATTTTTGCGCGCACGCGCGATGAGTGACGCGGACATTGTCTTGGCATTACCCAAGGCGCGTGCGCTTTTCGCCGAGGTCGCCTTCGCCACACCGGCGATGTCGGTCTCCACTTTCCACGGCTGGTTTCAGCAGATTATTTCGGCGGCCCCGATGGGCGAAGGGGCGATGAGCGCCACCATTGCCGAGAGCGAATCGTCGCTACTCAATGACGCATGGTTACAGCTCGCCGAAAAATTGAATCACGAAACCGAAGGTGCCCCCGCGACTTCACTGCACGCGCTTTTTTCAACCATCGGCCTGCACAACACGCGGTTACTGTTATTCCAATTCGTCAAACGCCGCGCCGAATGGCGCGCTTACGCGGGTGTCGGCCAGGGAACGACGGATGAGGAGGCGATAGAGCAAGCACTCGCGCGCTGGCGGGAAGAGTGGGCGATTGATCTTTCGACCGACCCAGTGCGCGCATGGCGATTAGCCGACACGACGGTGGCGAACCTGCGCGCGATCGTGATGGCGGTGAAGAAAAGCCCGAGCGCGACCGCGCCTGCCAAAAACTGGGCAGACAACATCACAACGATCTGGAAAAGCGAAATCGCCAATGACGGCGCGCTCTTTGCCGAAGTGCGCGCGATTTTTCTCACGCAAAAAAACGCCCCGCGCAAAGATCAAACGCGATGGGCCGATCTGGCAAATGTAGCCGACGAATTTGCAGCGATGTGTGGCGCGATGCTGAAGGTGGACGAAACGATCACCCGCCGCGAAATTTATGCGCTTAATCACGCGGCGCTTTACGCTGGTGTTGCGCTCTTAGAAGCCTATGAAGCGCAAAAAGAATCGCAACGCGCGCTTGATTTCGCCGATCTGGAATGGCGCGCCTACCAGCTCTTGACCTCAAGCGACCACGCGGAAACGGTGCAGTACCGGCTCGATTCGCGCTATCGGCATATCTTGCTTGATGAGTTTCAAGATACCAATCCGATTCAATGGCAGTGTTTGACCGCGTGGCTCTCGGCGAGTGTGGCGGCTTCCCCCGACGACAAGCCAACGGTATTTATGGTCGGCGACACCAAGCAGGCGATCTATCGTTTTCGCCGCACCGACGCGCGGATTTTTGATGTCGCTTGTGATTATTTGGTCGAGCATTTTCACGCGCAGGTGTGCGCCCTCAACAGCACACGCCGTAACGCGCCGCCGGTGGTGGCAGCGGTGAATGCGGCCTTTGGTGCGAAGCCCGACTATGCTGATTTCATGCGGCACCACGCCGAGCAAACGACGCTCGTGGGGCAGGTGGCCGTGTTGCCTGCGTTCCCGATTCCCGTTGTGATAGCCACCGCGCCGCGCGCAATCTGGCGCAATCCACTCATGGATGCACTCGAAGACGACGATGACGACCGCTACGGAGCCGAGGCCGATGCGCTGGCGCGTGGTATTGCGGCCATGGTGGGCACGCTTGAAATCAGCGAAGGCGAGCGCACACGCCGCGCCCGCTTTGATGACGTGCTGATTTTATTTCGTCGGCGCACGGCACTGCCACGTTTCGAGCGCGCGCTACGCGAGGCGCGCATCCCCTACGTGGGTGCCAGCGCGGGCGGGCTACTCGCCACCCTTGAGGTGAGCGACATGGTGGCCGTGCTCACGTTTTTAGCCTCGCCAAACAACGATCTCGCCCTCGCGCAAATACTGCGCTCGCCCCTGTTTGGCGTGAGTGATGAAGATTTATTAACGCTTAGGTTTGTCGACGATCAGAGCTTTGGCTGGTGGGCGCGCTTAGCCACCATTACCGATGTACCCGCACTGGCCGAGGCGGCCACGCACATCGCGAAATGGCTCGCGTGGATGGATTACCTGCCCGTGCATGATTTACTCGACCGGATTTTTCATGATCGCGATCTACTCGCGCGCTACCGCGCCGCTGTGCCCGAGATCATGCGTGCGCGCGTGGTGGCGAATCTGAATGCGTTTATGGGCTTAGCACTCGAAGTCGATAGCGGGCGTTACCCGAGCCTCACGCGGTTTTTGAATGAGCTCAAGCGCTACCGCGCGCTGCCAGACCAAGATGCGCCGGACGAAGGGGCGGCGGAGGCAGATCAAACTGACGATGCAGAGCCCAATAGTGGCGGCGTGCGGCTCATGACCATTCACGCGGCCAAAGGGTTAGAGGCGCCCATCGTGTGGGTGATTGATAGCAATGCGGTGCCGAGTAAGACCGACACCTACACGGTACTCACCGACTGGCAGCCAGCCGATGCTTGTCCGCGTCATTTTTCGTTTTGGAGCACGGTGAAATCCACCGGCACTATGCGCGCAGGCATTCTCGAAGCCGAGGCCGCCTACCAAGCGCGCGAGCAGCTTAATCTCCTCTACGTGGCGGCGACGCGCGCGAAGCAATATCTCATTTTTAGCGGCACCGAGCGCACGAAAAATTTAGAGGCCGAGTCGTGGCTTACGCGCATGATGGGTGCCTGCGAAGGGGGGGATGCGACGTGGTTGCAATCGTCTACAGCGCTTACCGTCGTGAAGGCGGCACGCGCTACCCCACCACGTGAGGCCGAAATCTGGCCCACTCCCATCGGCACGCGCAGCGTACGCGCAGGCGTTGCGCCCGCGCGTGATTTCGGCATCGCGCTACATGCAGCATTAGAGGCGCTCGCCCCCACGCATCGTCGCGCGCGTGGCAGTGCAGGTGCCTTCGCGCCTGAGGTGATTCAGATGGCTGAAAAAATTCTGAGTGCCAGAGCGCTCGCGAAATTTTTTAAGCCCGAGCATTTCATCGCCGCCTATAACGAGCTCGACCTTGCGGTGACGACAGCAGATAGCCTCCAGCGCATGGAACGCATCGACCGGCTGGTGGAGTTCGAAACTGAAGTCTGGGTGCTCGATTACAAATCGGGCGAGGACGTCGGCGCCGAAAAAGATCGCGCGCAGATTGCAGGCTACTGCGAGGCGGTGCGGACACTGTATCCGCAGAAGGCAATACGGGGTGCGGTGGTGCTGCGCGATGGGGCGTTGCTTGAGATTTGTTGAGTCAAGGAATGTGGCTCGCCCGAGGCTGATTCTTATCAGGAATTCACCCGCCCGATAGTGTGTATACTGTATATACTTCAACTCTTATTCTAACTCACACCATCATGCTCACACGCGTTTTCAAAAGCGGTAACTCTCTGGCCGTTCGCATTCCTAAGGAGCTCAATTTTGTCGATCAGGCGCAGGATATCGACGTAGAACGGGTCGGGAATACCTTGGTGCTGCGGCCTATCGCGCAGGAAACATTAGCTAATATTGGCGACATATTTGACCTATTTAGCCCAAGCTTTATGACGCATGGTCGTGAGTTTCACCCTGAGCGTGAGCGTGATTGGGATGCGCCCCAGGGCGGAAAAATCTGATGCGGTACATGTTGGATACCAATATCTGCATCTATCTCATTAAAAACCACCCCCCACAGGTTCTCCAAAAACTGTCCGCACTAAAGCAAGGCGATGCGGTGATGTCTGTGGTCACCTACGCCGAGCTCTGCGCTGGGCTTGAGATTCAAGGCGGCGCTCGTTCGCCACGTGATCAGGAGCGAGATCGAAGGGCACTCGCGTTGATGATCGCTCGCATTCCAGTTCTGCCTTTTTCAGCGACCGACGCCGAACATTTTGGTGTGCTGCGCGCCGCTGTGCGTGCGCGTAATCGCGATACGATGGATAGGCTCATCGCCGCGCACGCGGTGAGCGCGGGCGTGACGCTGGTGACAAACAATGAAGCGGATTTCCAAGACTATCCGGGGTTAACGGTCGAGAATTGGGCGGCTGGCGGTTGAACGCACGGTTCGCGCGTCGCCACCTCATGCCGCGCAGAAAAAGTATATACTCAAGCATATACTCTCAAAAAAACGCGCAACCATGATCGAAACCCGCACCGCAAAACTTTTTAAGAATGGGGCCAGCCAAGCCGTGAGGCTTCCCGCTGAATTTCGCTTTGAGGGCGATGAGGTTTACGTTACGCGCGATGATGCGACGGGTGACGTGGTGCTGTCGAATCGCCCGGCGGCTAAGACATGGGGAGATTTTTTCGCGTTGCTGCGTGCGACCGATGTGCCCGCCGATTTTATGGCGGATCGGCCGTTGAATAAGCTCCCGACGGCACGTGGAATTTTTGATGCGGAACGTAAGCCTGCGCGCAAGACCGGTAAACGCTAATGCAGCACATGCTCGACACCGATACAGCGAGCTATCTCATCAAGGGTAAATCAAAGACCGTGGAAGCGAAGCTGGCCGCTCTTCTACCGTCGAGCGTGTGCGTTTCTGTGATGACGCGCGCAGAGCTCCTCTATGGCCTAAAACGCCTACCGACCGAGCACCGGCTGCAACTAGCAGTTCGTCAATTCCTCAAAATCGTGCGTATTTTGCCGTGGGATGCCGAGGCCGCAGACTGGTACGCCGAGATTCGCCATCAGCTCACCACGTCGGGTAAACCAATCGGTGAATTCGACATGATGATTGCCGCACACGCGTTATCGGCAGGGGCGGTGCTGGTGACGAACAATAGTCGGCACTACAAACAAATTGAAGCGCCGCTGATTTTGGAAAATTGGGTTTAGCGGCACGCGCTAAACGCCAAACCCCGCGCCCCTATTGAGGTTTCGGCGCTTTGTCCAGCCCGCTAATCGTATCGCCCGCCTTCATTTTATGGCGCGCAAACCAGCCGGTGTTCATCTCTAGCGCGTAGCGTGCGGGGCCGTGTGACTGATGCGCGGTTTCGTTGTGCGCTTCCATTTCGTGGATGGATAGGATTTTTCCCGCATCATCTAGGTAGGCTACCGAGAGTGGGATGAAGGTATTTTTCATCCACATCGCGTGGTAGCCCAATTGGGGGAATACGAAAAGCATTCCGTCGTGGTGCCCATGCATATGTCTTGCACCATTCAAAGCGTTTGGCACCCTCCATTGCGGCGTTGCAAATCCTCGCCATAGCTGTGCTATGGCTGTGGTTTGCGCCTTGCACTGGAGGCACCAAACGCTTTTCGGTGTAACGCAGACTTATGCAACTAGACACTAGAAACGGCAGTTGATCGCTCGTGAATCCCACAAGAACCCCGCCAATGCTGGGGTTGGTGATTTCTAGCGTGTTGTCTTGCCCACCGTCTTATTACTCGTGTCTTTGTGGGTGGTGACACTCCCGCTGGTGGTGGATTTGCCCACCGCTTTACCCGAGGCGTTGTAGTGGGTTGTGGTGCTGCCAGAGCGCACCGATTTTCCCGTTGAGGCGCCGGATGCATTGACGTGCTTAGTGGTCTTTCCCGACGTGGTGGATTTGCCTAAACTTTTTCCCGAGGTGGAGGTATGTTTGGTTGTGCTGCCCGAGCTTGTTTTCGTGGTGCTTGACTTGGCCACTTGCTTGCCGGAACTGCTATACGTTTTACTGGTGGACGTTGAGGATGTGGCGGCGGCGGTGATGGGCGCACAAAGTGAGAGTACGACAAATCCAACTAAGGTCAGGGTGAGCTTAATCATGCTGAAATTCTTTTTGGCTGATGGTTGAAATTCTTCTGTGGCTGTTGCCACAACTCACCCAAGGTTGAAATCATGTAGCCCAAGAACCGAGCGTGAAACATAAATATATAACGAATCGCGAATTCTCGTATTTGGATAATTCGTTGCGCGAGCCGCCGCTCCAAAACCCCGCGCCCCTATTGAGGTTTCGGCGCTTTATCCAGCCCGCTAATCGTGTCGCCCGCCTTCAGCTTATGGCGCGCAAACCAGCCGGTGTTCATCTCTAACGCGAACCGCGCGGGGCCGTGTGACTGATGCGCGGTTTCGTTGTGCGCTTCCATTTCGTGGATGGATAAAATTTTTCCCGCATCATCAAGGTAGGCCACCGAGAGGGGGATGAAGGTATTTTTCATCCACATCGCGTGGTAGCCCAATTGGGGGAATACGAAAAGCATTCCGTCATTGGTACCCATTTTTTTGCGAAACATGAGGCCTTGTTGGCGCGTCTGATCGTTGGCGGCGATTTCGGCGGTGACCGTTTGGCCGCCGGCTTTGAGTGTCATGGTGGAGAGTTTGGTGGGCGCGCTGGGCGGAAGGGCTGCGGCGCTAAAGGCGAGCGCCAACATTGCCATCATGGCGACGAACTTACCGATTAAAAATTTCATATGCGTTTTGCTTTCGAGTGAGGTGCGCTGCTGTATCGTTGATATTAACGTTGCAAGCTAAAAGCGGCTGACCTTATTTTTTACCGGTGCTGCCAAAGCCACCCGCGCCGCGCGCCGACTGTGCAAATTCGGCCACCACGTTGAATTGCACCTGCACCACCGGCACCACGATGAGCTGGGCGATACGCTCCATCGGCTGCACGATAAATTCGGTCTGCCCACGGTTCCACATCGAGACAAAAATTTGCCCCTGATAATCGGAATCAATCAGTCCCACCAGATTGCCGAGCACGATGCCGTGTTTATGCCCGAGGCCCGAGCGCGGCAGCACCATGGCGGCAAAGCCTGCGTCACCGATGTGAATAGCGAGGCCTGTGGGCACCAAATTAGTTTCACCCGGCTTTAAGGTCATGGGCGACTCAATGCAGGCGCGTAGGTCGAGCCCGGCGGAGCCGCCTGTGGCGTACTGCGGGAGCTGATCTTTTAGGCGCGCATCGAGAATTTTTACATCGAGCTTTTGCATGGGGGTTCCGAGAAGTGGGCTAACATTTAGTCTTCAAACTCCACGCATTTTAACCGAGACCCGCCATGCCCATTACCGATTGGCCCGAAGATGAGCGCCCGCGTGAACGCTTGCTAAAACAAGGTGCGGCGGCACTTTCTGATGCTGAATTGCTGGCGATTTTTTTGCGGGTCGGCGTGCGCGGCAAAAGTGCGGTCGATCTTGCGCGCGAGCTGGTGAGTACCTTCGGCGGACTCAACGGATTATTTGCCGCCAGCCAAGAAAGCCTCTGCGCCGTGAAGGGCATGGGTGAAGCGAAATACGTGCAGTTGCAGGCGGTGCTGGAGATGTCTAAACGCGCCTTGGCTGAAGAGATCAAATTGAGCGACGCATTAGCCACCCCACAGGCCGTGCGTGACTATTTGAAGCAGACCTTATCGCGCTTGCCGCATGAAGTATTCGTGGCGGTATTTTTAACCGCGCAAAATCGCGTGATCGCCGTCGAGGAGATCTTTCGCGGCACCTTAACGCAGACGAGTGTGTACCCCCGTGAGATCGTCAAGCGCGCGCTCGCGCACAATGCGGGTGCAGTGATTTTTGCCCACAATCATCCCTCGGGCACGCCGGATGCCAGCCTCGCCGACAAAAACCTCACGCATACGCTCGCAGCCGCCTTGGCCTTGGTGGATATTCGCGTCATGGATCACGTCATCGTCGCCCCCGGTGCCTCGGTCTCGTTTGTAGAGCAGGGGATTGCGCTAAGTGCTTAATTTGGTTATAATTTTGGGCTTCGCTGGTTAAACCCGGCGTAGTTGCAACACCAACCACAAATGGAGCCGGTCATTTCGGCCCGATTCTTAACCGTTTATCGAGGTGCAATATGGCACGAGTCTGCCAAGTAACGGGCAAACGCCCAATGGTGGGTAACAATGTTTCCCACGCGAACAACAAAACCAAACGTCGCTTTTTACCGAATCTGCAATACCGCCGCTTTTGGGTCGAATCTGAAAACCGCTGGGTGCGTCTGCGTTTAACCAACGCCGGTCTTCGCACTATCGACAAAAATGGAATCGACGCTGTGCTCGCCGAATTACGCGCGCAAGGCGTAGCGGTCTAATTCAAAGGAAACCATCATGCGCGACAAAATCAAACTCGAATCCTCTGCTGGCACCGGCCATTTCTACACCACCAGCAAAAATAAACGCACCATGCCCGAGAAAATGGAGATCATGAAATTCGATCCCAAGGCGCGTAAACATGTGATGTATAAGGAAACAAAGCTTAAGTAGGAAACAAAGCTTAAGTAGGAAACAAAGCTTAAGTAATTTTTAAGTTTGGCTCCAACAAAAAACCCGCCAGCTGGCGGGTTTTTTTATGGGAGAAAAACTACTACGCGTAGGAGCGCAATCGCAGCGCAAACTCTTGCAGCGCTTCTATCCCGGACGCTTCCGCGCGGCGGCACCAGTCTTCCAGCTTCGCCACCAATTCCTCTGCCGTGAGGGTCGAGCGCTCCCATAATTGCGCGAGCTCTTGGCGCATCTTGTAGAGCAGCTCTAGCACACGGCTGTGTTGGAATGTCTCGGCAAGCGTAGCGTGTTGCTCGCTCGTGAGTTGATTCGCATCGCTTCTAAGCCAGTTACGAAAATGTTTCGAGGCAACTTTTTCACGCAAGCTCGACAGTGCTGGAACATGGCCATTGGCGCGGAGTTTGGCGATTTCGGCGGCGTAGGTTTCCTTTAACGAGCCCGCGTATTTGGTGATGATTTCGTAGCGGTGCGCGATCACGGCGTGGACGGTCTCCACATCGCAGGTGACTTTGTTCATGTTAAATCGCGGGCGCGGGGCTACTTTTTTGACCTCGGCTAATCCCAACATCGACAGCGTGCGAATGTATGCCCATCCCAGATCAAACTCGTACCAACGCATCGAAAACCGGGCAGAGGTAGGGAAAGCGTGGTGATTATTGTGTAGCTCTTCGCCGCCAATCCAAAACGCAATCGGCACGATATTGCGGCTCGTATCATTCACCGTGTAATGGCGATAGCCCCAGTAGTGACCGATGCCATTGATGATGCCGGCCGCGTGAAACGGTATCCACGCCATTTGCACGGCCCAGATGGTGGCACCAATGGGCCCAAACAAAATCAGGTGGGTGATGAGCAAGAGGGCGACACCCTGCCAGCTATATTTTTCATACAGGTTGTGCTCAAGCCAATCATCCGGCACGCCGTGGCTGTATTTGGCGATGGTCTCGGGGTTTTGTGATTCGGTCCAATAAAGCCCGTAGCCATCGAGCAGCACTTTTTTAATGCCGTGATGTTGGGGCGAGTGCGGATCATCCGCCGTCTCGCATTTGGCGTGGTGTTTACGATGAATGGCGACCCATTCGCGGGTCTCAATGCCCGTCGAAATCCACAGCCAGAAACGGAAAAAATGGCTCATGATCGGATGCAGATCGAGCCCGCGATGCGCCTGCGCGCGGTGCAAAAAAATCGTCACGGACGCGATTGTGATGTGCGTGAGCACCAACCCAACAACGAGATAACCCCACCAAGGAAGACTGATTAAACCATTGAGAAAATTTACATCAGAGGGCAGATTCAAGGTGGACTCCAAAATTATGACGAACCATTCTACGCGTGAATCTGCGGGTGTGTGGCGTTCGTTTTTTGATTTACAGCAATGCCCGGAAACCCAATAACGGTGCGGGCTTTCGGCTTACTTGCCAATTCAATCTCGTTTTTCGCTCATTCGCATTAAGCGCGCTTTTTCTTCCAGCTCCACGTCCTCAATCTCGCGCAAGAGTGCTCCCACATCGGCTTTTCTCTGGCTCTTTTGGAATCGCCCGGTGAGTGCGGATTCTGGCGTGAGCGTGCCGGCCTTGTAGAGCGCCCAGATTTCGGCTGCGTAGGCGGTGGTGAGGAGTGCTGGCGCAAATTGCCCGAAGTAATTGCGTAAATTGCCGACATCGCGATCCAGCATGGCTTCTGCATGGTTATTACCGGCGGCGTCAACTGCCTGCGGCAAATCAATAATCACCGGGCCATCGGCTGCAACCAAGATATTAAATTCACTCAAGTCGCCATGAATAATGCCCGCGCACAACATTCGCACCACTTCACGGATCAGCATCTCGTGGTATTTCAGCGCGATTTCCTCGGAAAATTCCACGTCATTTAAGCGCGGTGCGGCATTGCCATCGGCATCCGCCACCAGTTCCATGAGCAAGACACCCTCGTGAAAATTGTAGGGCTTGGGCACCCGCACACCGGCAGCCGCGAGACGATAAAGCGCATCGACTTCAGCACTCTGCCAAGCAGCCTCTTGCGATTCACGCCCGTAGCGCGAGCCTTTTGCCATCGCGCGCGCTTGGCGTGAATTTTTGGTTTTGCGATTTTCAGTGTAATCCACCGCTTGGCGAAACGCGCGCTTGTTTGCCTCTTTGTAGACCTTGGCACAGCGTGCGGGCTCATCGTCGCCGCAGCGCACCACAAATACCATCGCCTCTTTACCGCTCATGAGCTGACGCACCACGCTCGTGATGAGGCCGTCTTCGAGCAAGGGTTCCAAGCGCTTGGGAATTTTCATGTGGGTAGTTTAGTGCATGGTGATGATGACAACGCCCCCACGTTGTTGCCGCACCCGACCCAACAAGCATGACTGGCCAAAAGCCCAATAACGGCGAGGTGTTTGGGCATATGGCTGCAATTTACGTGCCGAATTATTTGTGACACGAACGCGCCATTTTTGTGTCTTCGGAACTTTTGTTCTCCCCGCGCACCCTACTTAAGGCTCGCGGCCTTGAACACCGCGATCCGGTAATGGCAATGCGTAGGGAGAAATGTCGCACGCAGCATCCGACGTCAGGAGTCCACCATGCCACCGATATTGAATTTTCTGCGCGCCGCACCGCGCGCATTCGCTGTCCTCAGTCTATCGCTACTTTATCCAACGCTTGCCCACGCCGCCGATGTGACCGTGTACCGCGATGGCAGCTTCGCCCCCGGCTGGCAAAACTGGAGCTGGCATTGCGGGGCCAACTGTGCGGCACCGGCAAACGAGCCAAACGGCGCGCTGGTTAACGATCTTGGGCAATGGGGTGGCGTGTTTTTGGCAACCAGTGCCGTCGCCTCCATCACGCCGACCGCAACGCTCTCGTTCAAGATGACGCCGCTCTCGACGACGACCAATTTTCTCAACGTGACGTTGACGCGCCAAGATAATTACGGCGGGATTTTTCTCTCGCACGCGGTGCCGACTGCGGGGCTGGTGCCAGACAGCGCGGGCTTCATCAGCATCACGATTCCAATGGAAGTCTTGAACCCAAGCGGGCTCAATTTTGACGGCCTGCAATTGCAAGCAACCAGCGACTGGCCCGCACGCTCGCTCGTGCGTGTGAACGACGTGCTCGTGAGCGGCGCACCCACCGTTACCCCGCAAGCCCCGACACGCGCGGGTGCCTCCACCACGCCGACGCGCGCCACGGCCAGTGCCACCTTGCAGTGTGCGCAGACGGTGCCAATCAGCCCGCGCATTTACGGCATCGCCTACGCCGACGTTACCGATTTTTTTGCGGGTGCCAACGGTAGTCCCGCGCAGTGGTCGATAGGGGCTACCAGCCGTCGTTGGGGTGGTAACCCAACATCGCGCTATAACCCCGCGATCAGCGCGTGGAATACCGCCAACGATTATTTCTTTGAGAACATTCGCACCAACCGCACTTGGCAGCAGTACGTCGCGGACAATGCCGAACACGCGGTGGGGAGTGCGGTGAGCATCCCCACACTCGGCTGGGTTGCGAAGGATGCGAGCGCGAGTGGATTCCCGGTAGGTATTTATGGCGCGCAAAATGCCACTGACATCTACCGCCCGGATGCCGGCAATGGCCGCAGCCCGGCGGGCACCAATCTCACGGTCACGCAGCCGCCAACGCAGACGAGTGTTGCCTTCACGCCCGCAGACGCGGCCGCGTGGGTGGGCGCGCTACGTGAGGCCGCGCGTGCGAAAGGCGGGCGGATTGACCATTACATTCTCGATAACGAGCCCGATCTCTGGGGCGACACGCACCGCGATGTGCGCACGACGCGGCTACGTGCGGCAGAGCTTGTGGAGAACAACAAAACTTTTGCGAGCGCGATCCGCCGCGCGGAGCCGAACGCAAAAATCGCAGGGCCTGCCACATCGGGGTTATTCGCGCTGCGCTTTAGTGATTACGACAATAACAATGCACTCTGGGCGGGGGGTGCGGGCTCCGACCGTGCGTTGGTCGGTGGTGATATGGCTCCGTGGTATTTGCGTGAGCTCAAAGCCCATGAGACCGCAACGGGCATCAAACTCCTTGATCTTTTTGACACGCACTATTACCCGCAGGGCAGCGGCGTTTATGGTGGCAGGCTTGATCTTGCCACGTCACGTCTACGCGTCCGCTCCACGCGCTCGTTGTGGGATGCGGGCTACGTTGACGAATCTTGGTACGGGCAGGTTGGCAATCCGCCGGTGAATTTACTGCCAACCTTGCAAGGCTGGATCAAAGACAACTATCCGGGGCTCGGCATCTCGATTGGTGAATACAGCTTTGGGGCTGAAGGCCACATGAGCGGTGCGGTCGCGCAGGCGGAAACGCTGGGTCGGTTTGGTCAGGCCATCACCGTGGGTGGGCAGCGCTTCCCCGGTGTGGATTCCGCCTACTACTGGACCTACCCCGCCGAAAAAACGCCACTCTATTGGGCGTTCAAAGGGTTTCGTAATTTCGATGGTGAAGGGCGCGGCTTTGGGGATACCTCGATTGACACGCGCGTTCTACCTGCGCTCGGTAGCGGCGATGGCAGTGTCTCGGTGTTCGGCTCACAAGATAGCGCCAGCGGTGAAATCATCGCTGCGGTCATCAATCTTTCCGACGACAAAACCGCGACCACCACGCTCGCACTCGCCGACTGCAACGCGATGGCAAGCGCCACCCCCTACACCTACGATGGCACCACCGATGGCTATGTGGCGGCGACCAGTAGTACCGTCAGCGACCAGCAGGTGTCGATCACGAGCGCGCCGTGGAGCATCAGCTTTGTCCGCATGACACCCGTGGCAGCGGTGCCGCGCGCGCCCGCCAACACCGTCGCCCCCATCGTCACCGGCACCGCGCAAGTCAACGCAACGCTCAGCGCAACGGCGGGAAAATGGCTGGGTGAGCCCGCACCCACCATCACCTACCAATGGCAGCGCTGTGATGCGAACAATGCGTGTGTTGATATCGCGAACGCCACCACGCCAACACAGCGGCTCACAACAGCCGAGGAGGGGGTAGCGGTGCGCGTCGTGGTGACCGCGGCCAATCCACTCGGCACGGCACGTGTTGCCTCGGCGCAGAGCAGTGTCATCACCGCCGATGCGCCACGGGCAAGTAAGCCCACGCGCGCCAACACCGGCGTGCCGGCCGGTATCACGCTCACGCCCTATGCGGGCAACACCACCATTGATATACCTAATAGCGTGATTGAAGCCGTCGCGATCACCGAGCCCGTGTTCGTGACCGCAAACAACGTGACCTTCAAAGGAAGCGCAATCACCGCCAACAATTGGGCGCTGGTGGTGATCGCGGACGGTGTCACCGGCACGCGCTTTGAAGATGTCACCATCACCGGCGGCGGGGGTGGGTTTTGTATTCTGGGCTCGTCCCTCACTGTGCTGCGCGCGGACATTAGCGGGTGCGGCAACGCCATCGCCACCGCGTACGACACGCGTGTAGAGCAGTCCTACCTCCACAACAACAGCGGTGCTGCCATCGGCGGGATTTACAGTGCGGCCATTAGCAATATCACGCTGCGCGGCAACACCATCGTGGCACCCGCAGCAGCGTCCAATGCGATTTCAATCAGTGGCGATAACGTAACGAGACTCAACATCACCGGTAATTGGCTCGATGGCGGCGGCTACACCGTGCATATCGACGCGACCGCGAGCGTGTTTAGCCACAACCGCTTTGGCCGCGCCGCAGCCTTGGGCCCCAAGTATCCTTTCACGGTTAACCCGCTCCGTGGTGTTGGTAATGTGTGGGACGACAATAGCGAGCCTGTGGCTGGGTTTTGAGGTTTGGCGGGTGGACATTGGTGCTGAGTTGGTGAATGTCCAGTTTGGAGATTACTGAATCGGATGCGGTATTGCGAACATGCAGGATTAGGAAGGCCATTGCGACTAATCGGGCTCTGGAATTCCCGTTTGAGAGTCGCCAAAATTTTGCGTCAGCGCCGGGGGCTGTCCGCGAGCACTGTCTGAGTGGCGAGCACCCACCGTACCCTTATGCGCTAACCACACCACGAGCCACGAGTTGCGCAGCGGCCCGGCGATGACGCGAAATTTTGGGCACCCCGCGCTTTTGCGGGGCGACGAACATCGGGTCGCCTTTTTTTGGTTACTTTTTTTGGCGAAGCAAAAAAAGTGACTTGCCGCCGGGCAACCCCCGGCTCGGTCGTGGCAAATAGACAGCACACCAAGCGGAGAAAAAGCATTTCCACCGCGGCGCTCTCGCCTTATAGCCAAGCCGAGGAGACTAGCGATTTCCACGCTATGATCCACAGCCATGAGCCCATCCCCACCCACCATCGAAACCCCCGTCGCCCTTGTCGATGTCGCGCAGATGACAGCGAACATCGCGCGTATGCAATCGCGCCTGCAATCGCTCGGCGTTAGTTTTCGCCCGCACGTCAAAACCAGCAAATGTGTGGAAATCGTTGCGCGTCAGCGCGATGCGGGTGCGCGCGGTATCACCGTTTCTACGCTGCGCGAGGCTGAGGCATTTTTTGCGGCGGGCTTTATAGACATCCTCTATGCCGTCTGCATTGCGCCCAATAAAATCCCACACGCATTGGCCTTGCGCGCGCGTGGTTGTGCGCTGCAAATATTGGTTGATTCGGTTGCCACTGCGCGAGAAGTGGTGAAAATCGGTGCGGCTGCACAGCATGTTTTTGATGTCTTGATCGAGATCGACTGCGACGGCCATCGCAGCGGAATCGCCCCAAACGCCGCGTCCCTATTAGAGATTGGGCATATTCTTGATCGCGGTGGTGCTAATTTTTTAGGTGTGATGACGCATGCCGGGAGCTCCTACGATTGCCACACCACGGCTGCACTTGAAGCTATCGCCGAGCAGGAGCGCGCGGCGGCGGTGCGGGCGGCCACGCGCTTACGCGAGTCGGGGATCGCGTGCCCGCTCGTGAGTGTGGGCTCGACGCCGACGGCGCTTTCGGCAACGCAGTTAGACGGCGTTACCGAAGTGCGCGCTGGTGTGTATGTTTTTTTCGACTTGGTGATGGCGGGTGTGGGCGTGTGTTCGCTTGATGAGATTGCGCTCAGTGTGCTCACCACCGTGATCGGTCACCAAGCCGAGAAGGGCTGGGTGATTGTCGATGCGGGCTGGATGGCGATGAGCCGTGATCGTGGCACCCAGAGCCAAGCCACCGACTACGGCTACGGTGCCGTGTGCGGGGAGGGTGGGCGCGTGCTCGACGATTACGTGATGTGTGCTGCCAATCAAGAGCACGGCATCATCGCGCGTCGCGATGGCGCGATTGACGCTGACCTCGTGCAACGCTTTCCCATCGGTAGCCAGTGGCGGATCCTGCCCAATCACGCTTGTGCAACGGCGGCACAATTCCCGCACTACATCGCGCGCGATGAAAACGGCGGTCTGCAAGAATGGCCGCGCTTTTCGGGCTGGTAGCTTACCGCGCGCATCGACACGCAAGGAACAAACATGAACGCAAAAATCACCTACACCAACCCCACCGACATGCCCACGCCCGGCGGCCATTACAGCCACGGCGTTGCCGCGAACGGGATGCTGTTTATCGCGGGCCAACTGCCGATTGATGCTAACGGCAACAAACTCGCTTCGGCATCGTTCGCCGTGCAGGCCACGCAAACATTGGCCAACATTGCGGCAGTGCTGCGTGCCCACAAGCTCACTGTCGCCAATCTCGTACAGGTGCGCGTGTACGTGACCGATATTGAGAACTGGGCGGCGTTTAATCAGATCTACGCCGCGTGGGCAGGGGACGCCAAGCCCGCGCGCGCGGTGGTGCCGGTGCCGCAGCTGCACTATGGATTGCTGCTGGAGATTGAGGCGGTGGCAGCGCTTTGATCTCTGCGACGTGCTGCTACGTCAAACGCGAACCGCGCTCTCAAGGAGCGTCAGCGTAGCGGCCTCGGTATCGAGCCTCGCGCGAATGCCGATGGGTATCGTGAACTGATCCGCAATGTGCCCGAACGAGAACCCGGCCACGGCCGGGCGGCCGAGGTTGGCGAAATGATCGTTGAGCGCCATGTCCATCGTTAATTTGTCTTCTTCCACTTGATTCTGCCGCAGGCGAAATACGCCCAACATCGCGCCGGCAATCTGGCGCATGTCCTGATTTTGTGCGAGCTGGGTCAACATGCGATCCACCCGATAAGGCGCTTCACCAACGTCTTCTAAAAACAAAATCGCGCCGCGCATATCCGCCTGAAAGCGCGTGCCCACCATGGCGGCGAGCACGCTCAAGTTTCCGCCGACGAGCACGCCATCCGCCACACCTTTTATCAATGTCCGTAACTGATACGCGGGCTCTGCCTCGGCGCGCTTTGCGTTGGCGTGTGCCATGTGGATGGTGGTGCCGTCCGAGGGCTGCATCAGCATGGTTTCGATTTGCCAGAGCGAATAATCAGCGATGCTGCGAAACGCAACCGGGCCGTGAAACGTGACGAGCCCGGATAATTTATTGATCGCGACCAAGAGTGCCGTGATGTCGGAATAGCCGATCAAGATTTTTGCGTGACGGCGAATCAATGCGTAATCAAGGTGCGGCAATAGCTGTGATGCGCCTGAGCCGCCGCGCCCCGCCCAGATCGCCTTTACGTCGCGATCAACGAACATCGCGTGTACGTCAGCGACGCGCTCGGCAATCGTGCCGCCGGTATTGCCACGTGCAGCGCGAATGTTGGCCGCGAGTTTTACGCGGAACCCCGCCGCCTCCAGCCCACGGGTCTTGGCCTCAATCTCATCGTCCACCATAAAACCGCTCGGCGCGATCACACCAACGACATCGCCGCGCTTGAGTGCGGCGGGTCGCACGAGCGGGAGGCGTGCCGTGCGCGTGGGCGTGCTTGCCCACAGGGGCGCGGGTACGGCACTCGCGACGAGTGCGGCGGCGAGACATTGATTGATGCGCCGCCGTGTCAGTGCGGTGTCGGCCATCGGCTGTTCTGCGGGCTCGTTACGCATCATCTATCCGCCCAAATACACGCCACCATTCACGTGAATCACCTGCCCCGTCACATACTGCCCGCCGGGGCCCGTGAGCCACGCTACCGACTCTGCCACTTCTTCGGCGGTACCACGTCGGCCGGTAAGCATATTGCGGCCCGCGTGGTGCGCGGGTTTGGCCGAGGCACTCGTGCCCACGCGCACCGTGTCGATCATGCCCGGTGAGACGCAGTTCACCGTGATGCCCATGGGCGTGAGCTCGCACGCTAAGGCGCGCGTGAGGCCGACCAAGCCCGCCTTGGCGGTGATCACATGCGCGCGCTCGGCACCCCCGGTGTGCGCGGTGAGCCCGCCGATATTGATGATGTGTCGTCCGCCGTCAGCCGCTTTGAGTGCAGCGAGGCAGGCCTGCGCGCAGTGCATGGCACCATCGAGGCAGACATCGAGCGATTGCCGCCACGTTGCGTAATCGAGTTGTTCAAACGGGACTTCTTTACGAATGCCCGCGTTGTTGACAAGAATGTCGATACGGCCAAAGCGGGCGAGGGTGGCGGCCACCATGCGATCTACTTGGTCGCGTTTGGTGATGTCGGCCTGCACCAGTATCGCTTGCCCGCCGATGGCTTTGATGGCGGCGACGGTGGCCTCACCTTCATCAATACTTTCGCGCACGTTCACGGTGATCGCAACCCCATCGCGCGCGAGTCTGAGCGCAATTGCGCGGCCGATATTGCGGCCTGCTCCGGTGATGATGGCGACGCGGGTGGGTTGTGAGGTCATGTAAATCCTTGGAAGGTAGCGAACGACGAAGCTGCAAATTTGTCGGGAATTTCGCAAGGCACTTCCTCCTTTGCAAAGGAGGATTGAGGAGAATTTTCGGACGTGAGCGATTCGCAACCGCTGTGAAATCCCCCTCAATCCCCCTTTTCCAAAGGGGGAAGTGCTTCGCATGATGCGCGCACTAAATCAATTTCGTGTGTGGTGAAAATTAGGTAAACCGTAATGTCGCCAGATCAATCTGGCTCGCCGAAAAAATCTCATCCAACATTTTTTTCGCGGCATTCGCTTCTATGCGCGTCATCCCACCATGCACACAATTAGCAAAAAATTTCTGCGTAATATCGTCATCGGACAACGGCTCAGCCACCCCACCACGCAGATGCGGCTGTCGGCCTTCGATGATTTTTCCGTCACGAAGCGTAATCCGTAAATGCCCCGTGTACCGCGCCGGATATGGGTTTTGCGGATCCACGATGTAGTGGATTTTCGTCGCGAGCGCTTGCACGCGCGGGTCGGCGACCATCGCTTCGGTGTACTGGCTCAAGCCCGCATCGTCAAAAATCATCGCCACCGCAATCGCATACGGCACGCTGAATTTGGCGGCGTAGGCGTTCGGCGGACGTTGCTTATTCGCGAGCGGCTCCCATAGGCGATGCACGTAGCCGTCGGAGGTTTCGCATTCAATTTCCTTGATCGCCTCTAAGGCGCTGCCGCTTGATTTCATCGTGGCAGCAAGGGCGCGCGCGCAGTCGATGTACGGATGCGTCATCGTTCCACAGGCGTAGGCCTTGAAAGCGATATCGACGGATGCCCAGCGCGTGCCGAAATCATTGAGTAGCCCCGGCCAATTGCATTCGCCCGTCTTGGCGCGCGCGAAGCCGTTGAAAAGCCCATGCTCACCTTCAAATACAGTGCGCGGCCCGGCGAACCCGGCCTCGGCCAATCGTGCCGCACGATAGCCACTCTGCGCGGCCCAGCCGGGGTGCATCCGTTTCGTCCACGTGCCTTCCGCTAGATACTCGATGATGCCACCCGCCATGCTGCCCGAAATGCCAAATGCCGATGCCGTTTGTGCGGGCGTGAGTTTTAAGGCAGCCGCTACGGCAGCCGTTGCACCAATCACGCCAAAGATAGCAGTCGGGTGGAAACCCGCGTGGTGTAAGGCTTTTGGCTTAACGGCACATAAGCGGCACATCACTTCGCAGCCGATTGCGATGCCGTCTAAAACATCTTCACCCGACAGTCCATGCCGCTCGGCTGCGGCTAAAACAGCCGGCACAATCACCACGCCCGAATGCACCGGGCCGCCCTCGTAGGTGTCATCAAAATCTTCGCCGTGGGAAGCCGTGCCGTTGATGAGGGCTGCCGAGGCCACGTCCATCCTGCCCGCGTGGCCGATCACCGTACACACACCCGGCTCACTCGTGCCCGCGATGGTGGCGGCCACGTAGTCACTCTGGCGTGCAGCAATACAGAGGCCAGCGATATCGAGCACCAAGCGTTGCGCCATGGCACGCATGGCAGGCGGGATGCCTGCGCGGGTGGCAGCGTGTATCGCTGCCGCTAGTTTTTCGGCGACGGCTGGTTCACTCATGGCCTTGCAGCGGCGGTGAGTGCGCTTACATTATTTTGTGTCGATAATGCCCAGCACAGCTTCTTAATTTCATCCGCCTTGGCAGCACCCAACACCGGATGCACCATGCCGTCGAACTTCGCCTCGAGTTGTGCATTGCTCATCGGCCGCTCAACGCTGCCAATCGCGTGCTCGACAAACAAATGCACGCTACGCCCGTCATGGCACGTCACCGTTACGTCAACGGATGCCTCGTGAATCGCATCATCCACCACCGCCACAATCTTGCCGCGCACAGCCACCATATCGGCACGATTGACGATGTCATCCGCGTATTCCGGCTCACCCGCTTGTCCAAAAATAAGGCCTGCCGCAGCCCCGTGGTAAACGCTGAATTTGCCTTCGAGCCCATCCTTTGGTGCTTTTTTACCGCAGAGCTCAAGCACGAGCGAATGCACACGTAGGTCAATTCGCAGGACATCGTCGGCGCGAATGCCGTGCTCGTTACGCAACTGCACGCAAGCATCAATCGTCGGATGCACCACGATGCCGCAGGCAAACGGCTTGTAGGTGTTGTACGAAATCTCGAAGCGCTTACCGAGATCGGTCGTGACTTCGCTCCAATCAAATTTGGTCGAGACCACTTGCGCGAAGCCACGTGGTGCCTCAAGCGCTTTGCCGGAAGACGTAAAGCCGTGCTTGGCCATCAGTGCTGACATCATGCCCGCCCGCGCGGCCGCACCGGGGTGAAAGGGCTTGGTCATGGTGCCGAATTGCTCACGTAGGCCGATGGGTTGTGAGGCGGCAATTCCTAACGCCATCGCGGTTTTTTTCGCGTCGAGTTTCAGTAAACGCGCGCACGCCGCCGCCGCACCTAACGTGCCGGTAGAGCCCGTGATGTGCCAGCCGCGATCATAGTGCTGCGGGTACATCATGTTGCCGAGTCGGCATGAGACATCAATACCGATCACGAGCGCATCAATGATCTCGCGGCCCGATGCGCCATTTTTTTCGGCGAGCGCCAAGATGGCGGAAGCCACCGGACCTGCCGGGTGGATGATGGTTTTTAAGTGCGTGTCATCAAAGTCAAACGTGTGCGATGAAATACCATTGAGTAGTGCCGCACTCGCAATATCCACTTTCTCACTACGCCCCAAGATGCTCGCCTGTGCGGCGGGTTGAAGCTCATTCACTGCCGCCAGCGCCGCTTCCATCGCTTCATGATTTGCTGCCCCAATCGCGCAACCCAACCAGTTAAAAAACGTGCGATGCGCTTCGGCTTCTACCGCATGGCTCCACCCGCGTGAGGGATGATTGGCGATGAACTCAGCGAGGATGGTGGTGATTGCCGGTGCGTTGTGGTCTGCATTAACTTGGGTATTGTGTGCCATGGGTTTCTTTAAGGTTGGGTTGCGATTGCGGTTGTGTTTTACACGTTAGTCGATTTGGATGTTGCCCGCTTTAACCACGGCTTTCCATTTCGCAATGTCGGCCTTGATGTAATTGCCAAATTGCTCTGCACTCATAGGTAGCGCCTCAAGTGCCTCACCTGCGAGCCGCTCTTTGATCTCTGGTGCGACAATGATTTTATTGATCTCGGTATGGAGGCGTTTAACAACGTCCGCTGGCATTTTGGCCGGGCCAACAATGCCGTACCACTGCACGCCGTCAAAGCCTTTGAGGCCAAGCTCTTCGAGCGTTGGCACATCGGGCAAGAGTGGATGCCGCACAGTCCCCGTCACCGCAATCGGGCGCAACTTACCGGCCTTGATGTGGGGGAGGGCGGCCGCAAGACCGGGAGCGGCCATGTTGGTCTGCCCACCGAGGAGATCGGTAATCGCGGGGGTAATACCCTTGTACGGCACATGCACCATCGCAGTTCCGGTAGCGTCCTTGATCTGCTCCATCACGAGATGGGTGAGCGTGCCCTGACCGGCAGAGCCGTAGCTCGCCGTGGCGGCATTTGCTTTTGCGTAGGCGATAAGCTCCTTGAAATCTTTCGCTGGCACCGATGGGTTTAGCACCAGCACATTGGGTGTACCGCCCACCATTGCAATCGGTGTGAAATCGGCGACCGCGTCGTAGGGCAATTTGCGAAGTGCAGGATTAGTGCCGTGCGTGCCCACATAGCCCACCATGAGCGTGTGGCCATCCGCTGCCGCCCGTGCGGTCGCCTGTGAGCCAAGAATGCCCCCGCCACCGCCGATGTTTTCGATCAGCACAGATTGTCCAAGCACCTTGCTCAGACGGTCGCCCACCAAACGCCCGACTAGATCGACGCCGCCACCGGGGGCCACGGGAACGATGATTTTGATCGGCTTCGTCGGGAACGCGGTTTGCGCGAACGTGCTGGACGTGAATAGTGCGAGCCCGACTGCAGCGACACCGAGGAATGTGGAGAGCTTGGTCATTTGAGATCCTAGCGAGTGGAATGCGATTAACAGAAAGGTGAGGACGTGGTATCGGCTTCGGCGTAGCGTCGCCGATACACCGATTTTATGCCTTGACCCACGCCAACGTGCGTAACGCAGCGCGAGGTGTGGGTGATGACGTGGCAATGCACAGAGCCTTGCGCGCGAGCGTGTTTGACACCACCCGTCGCACGCGCTACGCTGATTGCCAGTTGTTTTGCATAGCAGAAACTCCCGCCACCGCCCACCGAAAGAGCCCACGATGACAGACGAAAAAGACAGCGGCGCTACGCGCCTTGATCGCCGCGCCTTCATGCAGTCTGCTGTTGCCACCGTCGGTGCCGCCGCTGCGCTGGTCCCTGCTGCCGAGGCCGCCACACCCGAGGCAAAGCCAGCCGCGAAGAAAAAAGAAAAACCCCACCCCGGCGATCTTATGATTGCGCGTCCCGGCTCAGATTTTATGGTGGACGTTATCAAGAAGCTCGATCTTGAATACATTGCTGCGAACCCGGGCTCCAGCTTTCGCAGCCTGCACGAATCACTCGTTAACTATGGCGGCAATAAAGCGCCTGAGCTACTCACTTGTCTGCATGAAGAAACGTCGGTCGCGATGGCACACGGCTTCGCAAAGGCCGCAGGTAAACCAATGGGCGTGATGCTGCACGGCACCGTGGGCTTGCAACACGCGGCAATGGCGATTTACAACGCGTGGGTGGATCGTGTGCCGGTTATGATGTTCGCGGGCAATGGACTGGACGCGAACAAGCGCCGCCCCGGCACGGAATGGAATCACTCTGTGCAGGACGTCGCCGCGATGGTGCGAGATTTTGTGAAGTGGGACGATTACCCGGCCTCGCTTCAGCACTTCGCGGAATCCACCGTGCGTGCCTACAAAATCGCCATGACCCCGCCGATGGAGCCGGTCCTGATCTCGGCCGATATTGATTTGCAGGAAGACGCGATCCACGATGACGCGCTCAAGATTCCCAAACTGACGCTCTCGAAACCATCGCAGGGGGATCGCAACGCCCTCGCAGAAGCCGCGCGGATGCTCGTAAATGCAGAAGCACCGGTCATCATCGCGGATCGCGCGGTACGAAATCAGGATGGTGTGAAAGCGATGATAGCGCTCGCCGAATCGCTCAATGCGCCGGTGATCGATATCGGTGGCCGGATGAATTTCCCCAATACGCACCACTTAAGCCAGACCGAAGCGCGGCGCAACCTTGTTCGCAACGCGGACGTGGTGCTGCTCCTCGAAGTTGCCGATTCATGGGGGCAATTCCATACTTTCTCAGACCCGCACAAAGAGCAGCGCTTCGTGGGCAAAGAGGGCGTAAAAATTATCAACATTTCGATGCAGGACGTGTACATCCGCTCGAACTATCAAGATCACCAGCGCTTCATGCCGGTCGATCTCCCGATCAATGGCGACGCGCAGACGAGCCTCCCGGCGCTCACCGAAGAAATCAAAAAAGTGATGACCGATGCGCGTCGCAGTGTGCTTATGGCGCGCACGGATAAATTTAAGGAAGATCGAAAGCGCGCCAACACGCGCATCCGCGAAGCCGCCGCCGTCGGCTGGGATTTACGCCCGATCTCAACCGCGCGCTTGTCGATGGAGCTCTACGATGTAATCAAGAATGAACCTTGGTCGCTCGTGGTGAGTGACCGCCTAGGCTGGCCGCGCAATCTATGGCCGACGACGGACTATCACCACATGCTCGGTGGTTCCGGCGGGCAGGGCGTGGGCTACGCGGCACCTGCCGCTGTTGGGGCAGCACTCGCCAATAAAGCGAAGGGCCTCATCTCGGTCACGATTCAACCCGACGGCGATTTGATGTACGCGCCCGGCGTGCTGTGGACGGCGGCGTATCACAAGATTCCGCTGCTGATGGTGATGCATAACAATCGTGGCTACCATCAGGAAGTCATGCACCTACAACGTATGGCATCGGTTCACAACCGCCGCCCCGATCAGGCCTGGATCGGCAATGTGCTCGACAAACCACCGATCAACTACGCCAAACTCGCCGAGGCACAAGGGGTGTGGTCAGAGGGCCCGATTGAAGACCCGGCCAAGCTCAACGCCGCGATCAAGCGCGCGTTGGCCGTCGTGAAAGGTGGTGCACCGGCGCTGGTGGATGCGGTGTGTCAAGGGCGCTAGCCTGTCATGCAGGGCGCAATACACGTCAAACCCTAGCATCCACGCGGCTTTTCAGCCATTGCCTATTATTTAAGCAGCGGAATATCTTTGGCTTTCGGCCCTTCTTTTATCGACAGCATGTACGCGTAGATGTCGGCCATGTCTTTGGCGCTTAAAAATTCTTCGCTGTAACGTGGCATCACCGCGCGTGGGCGGCGCATCTGCATGTTGAATGCTTCGAAGGGAAATGGATTAGGTGCGATCTTGGGGCCAGCACCCCGGTCGCCGCCTTGTCCCGCCGTGCCGTGGCAGGCGTCGCACATGTTTTTCATGTAGGCCTTTTGGCCGGCACCGACGTCACCGGCGGGTGTTTGCGCGTACACGGCTGACATTGCGCCACTCAAGAGTAGGCCGCACCATAATTTATTCGCGTTCATTTTGTCTCCTCCAGTTCGTCAATCGGTTTGGGCGCGGCATCAACGGGCGCTTCGTGTAGCGTGCTGCGACTGAGATACGAAACAGTACCACCGATCAACAAAAACACCGCGTTCGCCCAAAACACTGGCGCGACTCCAAGTGCTGTGCCTATGCTACCGAATGCAAGCGGAACGAGCAATTGGGTAAATTTATTGGCGGTGAGCCTGAGCCCCAGCGCCTCGCCCGAGCGCCCCGGCGGCGCGTGGTTGTAGGTGAGCATGATGGTGAGCGGCTGCGCGCTACCAAGCCCCAGCCCCAGCAAAAACGCCACCGCCGAGAGCGCGTAGGGATTGGTAAAAAACGGCATCAGCCCGTAGGTGAGGGCGGCCACGAACAGCGAAAACGTGAGAACGCCAATCTCGGTATAGCGTAGGACAAGACGGCCCATACCAAGCCTGACCACAAACGCCGCCGCTGCGTAGGCGCTCATCACGAGCCCGATCCATGTCGCAGATAGCCCAATTGATTTGCCATACACCGGAAAGTAAAACGAGAAAAGCTCAATCCCCGTGAGTGCAACACCGCTCATGATGAGCGTGCGTCTGAGCCCGGCACTTTGCAGTAAATCAAGCGCGCCACGTTTCTCGTCGTGGTGCTTAACATGCGCGGGCACGATGCCCGGAAACACCAGCACCAGTACCGTGATCGCCAACACACACCCACCAATAATCAGAAACGCCGGGCGATAGCCAAGATGATCAATCGCGATACCAGCGAGTGCTGGGCCAATAAAGGTAGCGATGGACGCGCCGAGCGCGAAGGTGCCGAAATTTTTGGCGCGATCAGACCGGTCCCCAAATGCGCCGACCGCGTTATGAATTGAGACGTGCAAAAAAATATGTCCCAAGCCCGCGAGTGCCGGGCACAGAAAAAGTAGGGCGAGACTCCCGGTATTGATGGCCGGAATAAAAATCCCCAGCGCCATCACGAGCGCCCCCAGCATGATCGGGAAGCGCACGCCAAGCCGATCCGAGATGCGCCCCGCAACCACCGCGAGCAGCAGCGGAAAGACCGCATAGGTAGCCGCCAGCACACCAACCGTAAACGCGCTCGCGCCGATTTCGAGCGCGGACAACGAGGTCAACACCTTGCCGCCACGTTGGCCAATGCTCGATAAAATAGCAAGCAGAACGACGAGATACACTTTCATGCGGGTGTTTTCTGATATGCAGAATGCGATACGGTCAGCTTAACAGTAAGTCTTTGAGGCGCACATGATCACACCCCCCGGACGCAACGATGCCTGCCTCTGTGGCAGCGGAAAAAAATTTAAGAAGTGCTGCGGCGCGGTGATCAATATCGCCCCTGCTCCCATCGCCGCCCCCATCGCCGCCCCCTTGGCCGCGCGCCAATGCGGCACCTGCACCGCCTGCTGCGATGGCTGGGCAGCCGCCACCATCAACGGTCACGAGATGAAGCCCGGCACACCCTGCTTTTATCGCGGCGAAGGTTGCTGCACGATTTACGACACACGCCCCAAAGACCCGTGCCGACACTTCATCTGCGGGTGGTTGCAAAAGGACAGCCCGTTCCCGGAAAATTTTCGACCCGACGAAATCGGCGTGATGATCGTCCCGATCAAATGGCAAAACGCCCCTGCCTATATTTTGTGCAATGCCGGGCGTGAGCCGGATGCGGCAATGATTGGCTGGATGGAAGAATTTGCGACGCGCACCAAGCGGCCGTTTTTCTACGAGCGGGCGGGCGAGCGGTTTGGCTTTGGGCCGGCTGCGTTTTTGCACGAGATGGCGGCGAAGGTTACGCGCGGTGAAAGGCTTTGGTAGGGTGCGGCTTGCACACACGGTGTGGGTGAATCGCCGGAACACCGCGCCGATAGTGGTGATTCGGGTTACGCACGGTGGTGAATAGGGTGATGAAGCGCAGCCGCTGATGGTTCACAGTGCACGCGCTGCGTGTGCGAGGGGCGCAATTTCGGTGGCGATCACGGCGTTTATGTCTCGTATTGAGCGCCTTGTGTTCTGGTATGTAAAACCGAGCGTAATCAGATTGACACCTGCCGCCAACACTCGCAACATAGCCTCAAGAAAAATTTAGGAGACCATCATGCCCGTTGCTATTGCGCTAACCGTTAACGGAAAAAAATTGCGCGTTGAAGTTGAGCCAGACACGCCACTGCTTTATGTGCTGCGAAACGATCTCAATATCACGGGGCCTAAGTTCGGCTGCGGGCTCGCGCAATGTGGCGCGTGTACCGTACACGTAGGCACGGACGCGGTGCGATCGTGCGTGACGCCAGTGTCGGCCGTGGTGGGCGAAAAAATCACCACACTCGAAGGCCTAGCACCAGAAGGAAAAGCCTTACACGCGGTGCAGCAGGCCTTCATCGACGAAGACGCGGCACAGTGCGGCTACTGCATCAATGGCTGGATCATGACCGCAGCCGCATTGCTCGCGCGCAACCCCAAGGCGAACGACGCTGAAATTCGTCAAGGGCTCGCCGGGCTCAAATGCCGCTGCGGCACACACATGCGGATTCTGCGTGCAGTCAAACGCGCGGCGGCAACGCTCGCCAAACAATCGGCTTAGGGGGCACCATGACAACTGTGATTACCCAATTTGGCGCGCAGCATGGTGTATCGCGGCGCGAATTCTTAAAGACCGGCGGTGCGCTCGTTGTTTCGTTCGCAGCATCGGGCTGCGCGCTGCAAGGCGCGCGCCCGGCGGCCTTGCTCCCGCAGCCCGGTGCGGTGTGGCCGGATAAGATCGCCGCTGATGCGCTCGACTCATGGGTGCGGATCGCAGCGAACGGCAACGTCACCGCATCGGTCGGCAAGATTGAAGCGGGCATGGGCATCGGCACGGCCTTCACACAGATTGTGGCCGAAGAACTAGACGTGCCGCTGAGCGCAGTCGAAATCCGCATGGGGGACACCGCCTCCACCGTCGATCAGCGCGGCACGGGCTCATCGAACGGCATCTCGCAGGGCGGCAGTGCGCTGCGTAATGCGGCTGCGGAAGCGCGCCGCGCGTTGCTTGCGATGGCTGCGGTCAAGCTGAATGTGGCGAGCGACAAACTGCAAGTCGAAAACGGTATCGTCTGGGTGCGCGGTGAGGCGAGCCGTCGCGTGAGCTATGGCGAGCTCATCGGGGGTAAACAATTTAATCTCAAGCTCGCCGAAAAACCTGCCACCAAAAACCCCAAGGATTACAAGATTGTCGGCAAGTCCATCGCGCGCATGGACATTCCGCAAAAGGTGGTCGGCGGCTATCCGTATTTAGTCGATCTCAACGTACCCGGCATGGTTCACGCGCGCATGGTGTCGCCGCCTGAGGCGCACGCCAAGGTGGTGGCACTCGATCTCACGCAAAAATTTCCCGGTCTCGTCCGCATCGTCCACGACCGCGAGTTCGTCGGCGTGATCTGTGAGCGCGAGGAGCAGGCGATCAACGCCGCGCGTGATTTAAAAATTACGTGGTCAAAACCCGCACCCCTCTATTCAGCAAACTACGACGCGCTCTACAAAAAACTGCGTACCGACAAGCCCAAGGTCTCGAAGGCTGGGCAAAATATTGGCGACGTGAGTAAGGCCAGCGTCGGTGCTGCTAAGCGCATCGAAGGTCACTTTGAGTATCCGTTTCAATCGCACGCCTCGATGGGGCCCGCTTGCGCGATTGCCGACGTGAAGGGTGACGCGGCGATTGTCTGGATGGGTGGGCAAAAGCCGTATCCGCTACGCGCTGCACTGGGGCTACTACTCAACATCCCGCGTGAAAAAATCCGCGTCATTTGGCAGCCGGGGCCGGGCTCGTATGGCATGAATGATGCCGACGATTGCGCGGGTGACGCCGCATTACTGTCACAAGCCTGCGGTCGCCCCGTGCGCCTGCAATACACTCGTGCGCAGGGCACAGGGTGGGACGCGAAGGGCCCACCGATTGCGTTTAATCTTGCCGCAGCCCTCGACGAAAAAGGCGACATCCTCGCCTGCGACTACACCGCCTACGGCTACTCTGGCCGCATTCGGCCTTCGGGCACCGATGTCGCGGGCGATTTTTTAGCAGGGCAATTGCGCGGGCACAAGGCCGCCAGCACCGACCTGCACCAGTACCCTGCCGAGTCGTATAAATTTCCGAGTAAGCGCACCACGAGCCACATCATCCCGTGGGAGCAATCGCTTGCAACACCGCTACGCACCGCGCATTTGCGCGACCCCGATGGCATGGCGACGTGTTTTGCGAGCGAATCTTTTGTGGATGAAATGGCGCTCGCAGCGGGTCTCGACCCGGTTGCGTTTCGCCTCAAATACCTGACTGAAAAACGCGATCTCGCCGTCGTCAAAGCCGCTGCCGATAAAGCCAACTGGCAGACCCGTATCGGCCCAAACCCCAATAACGGCGGGCAGTTTGCGATTGGTCGCGGCATCGCCTACGCACCGCGCAACAACGCTGTCGTGGCCATTGTTGCTGAAGTGTCAGTCAATAAAACCACCGGCAAATTTCGCGTGACCCGCTTTGTGTGCGCGCACGATTGCGGGCTCATCATCAACCCAAGTCTATTGAATGGCACGATAGAAGCCAATCTCATCCAGGGCATGAGCCGCGCCATGTATGAAGAAGTGCGCTTTGATTCATCGCGCGTCCTGAGCCTCGATTGGAATAGCTACCCGATTGGCGACATCACCGATACCCCAGATGCCATCGAGATCGTGCATCTCAATAACCGCCCTGATGCGACATCACGCGGTGCGGGCGAGCCCTCGACACGGCCGATGGCAGCCGCGATTGGTAATGCGTTGTTTGATGCGCTCGGCGTGCGGATTAGGCGGGTGCCGTTTAGCCCGGCGCAGATTTTGGCGGCGTTGAAGACGGCGTAGATGGCACGTCGCAGCGGGCTACGCTCGTCACCACCACGCCAACACTGTCATTCCGGGCTCGACCCGGAATCCAGTGGCGTTGCACCGCATGTCAAGGCGCACGCCGCTATCACCACACCGGCTTACGCTTCTCCAAAAACGCAGTAACCCCTTCCACCGCCTCCGGCATCGCAAAGTTGCACGTGATGGTTGCCGACGCATCTTGATACGCGGCCTCAATACCCATCTCCAACTGCCGATAAAAAAGCGCCTTGCCCATCGCAAGCGCCGCGCGTGGCTTGGCTTTGAGGGTTTCGCAGAGCTTTAGCGTTTCAGCCCGCAACGCGGCCGCAGGCACCGCACGATTCACCAAGCCCCAATCGAGCGCGGTAGCGGCATCAATAAATTCGCCGGTCATCAACATTTCCGCCGCGCGCTTCCGCGAGATTGCACGTGAGAGCGCCACCGCAGGGGTTGAGCAAAAGAGCCCCAAATTCACACCCGATACCGCGAAACGCGCCGTATCAGCGCACACCGCCAAATCACACTGCGCCACCAGCTGGCACCCGGCTGCGGTGGCCATGCCTTGCACTTCAGCTACCACCGGCACGGGCAGCTTGGCGATTTTTAGCATCAGCGCCGAGCAGCGCGCAAAAAGCTGCGAAACAAAAGCGGGGTCATTTGCGCCGCGCATTTCTTTCAAATCATGCCCCGCGCAAAATGCGCCGCCATGGGCCGCGATCACCACCACCCGCACGCTGGTGTCGTGGGCAATCGCATCTAAAGCCTCATGCAGCGCGTCCAGCATGGCCTTTGAGAGCGCGTTGTACTGCTTGGGGCGGTTAAGGGTGAGGCGGGTTACGCCGCCTTGATGGGTGATGTCGAGGATAGGTTCGGCGGTGTCAGTCATGATGGGGCCTTGCGAGTGGGGCGAAAGAAATAAACCAGGCTGCCAGCGCAATACCGTAATCGCGGTATAGCGATGTCGAGCTGAACTAGGTCTAATTGTAAGGCCGTGGGGAATATATTCGGTGCTATGGCGCGTGCGTGTGATTTTACAAGTGGTAAGGAAGCCCAAACTTGCTATGCTTAGTCTTTCATATGCTAGCGGCGGCTCATCGAATCGCACACCGGGATGCCTGAATCGCCACCACGCGAACACAACAGGAAGAGACAAATGGTGATAGATAAGCGCAATAAAAAAACACGCGCAATGCAGTGGAAACCCGCGCTGCTATTGGTGTTTGCGGCGTTTTGTGTGCCCGCCTGGGCGCAGCCCAAGCTAATCGGTGAAGCAGAAGCTCTGCTCGCCAAGGGTGACGCCAAACAAGCATTCGTGATTCTGGCCGAGGCCCAAGACAAAAACCTCGATAACCCCCAATTCAACTACCTGCTCGGTGTTGCCGCACTCGATAGCCTGAAATACACCGAGGCGATTATGGCGCTCGAGCGTGTGCTGGCCGCCGTGCCCAAGCACGCCGGGGCGAGGCTTGACTTGGGCCGCGCCTACTTCCACGCCGGCTCGATGGATCTCGCCGAATCGACGCTCCTATCGCTCAAACGCGCCAACCCACCCGAGGCTGCGCGCGCCACCATCGAGCGCTACCTCACCGCCATTCGCGAAAAGCGCGCTAGCTCGGCCAAGAAACTTTCTATCTGGGGCGAGACGCAGCTAGGCTACGACACCAACGTAACCGGGGTGCCGGTTGATTTCACCTCGGCGGTTGAGTCGGCTTTTGCGATTCCCGGAGTATCGCCTACGGGTAACGCCATTAAACGCCGCGCGGCATTTTTTGCAGCCGGCCTCGGTGGCGATTACCGGATGCCGCTTTCAACCGAGTGGGCCGCCCAGCTCACGGCTGAAGGGCGCGGGCGTGCCTACCAAAAAGAAACCCTCTTTAATTTACTCAATGCCGACCTGCGCGCCGCGGCCATCTGGACGCGTGAGCAACACCGCGTCACGTTGAATGCCGGTGGCGCTGCGTACAAACAAAAAGCCGATGCCCCCGGCACGCCTAAACCCACCAACGACCGCACCAGTGCTAGTGTTGGGGCCGAGTACCGCTACGCGATTACGCCACAAAACCAGCTCAGTTTCGGCGGCACCAGCCTACGCATTCGCTTCCCCGATAACAACATCGAAGACTTCAACGCCAATCAACTTTCGGCGGGTTGGCTGCGCCAATTTGATGGTGCCAGCGCGCCACTTATCCAGCTAAGCGGCTACACCAGCCGGGACCGCGCGCTCCGCACGTTAGCCGATGGCGAATCCGATAAATCGAAGCGCGTCTCGGGTGCGCGTGCCTACGGGCAAGTCAGCATGAGTGAAAAGCTCAATCTTTTCACCGTGCTGGGCTACACCAAGCGTAACGACGACAAAGCCTTTGCACGTGCCACCGAGATCGAATTTGGCCGTGATCGTCTGGCCGATTTTTCACTCGGTGCCAATTGGCGCTTCACCCCCAAGTGCAATCTGCACGCGCAATGGCAGGCCTCGCGCAATAGCTCAAACATTGCCATTTACGACTACAGCCGCCACGAGGTGTCGTCGGCGATTCGTTGCGAAATTCAATAGCGCCACCCCGGAGCCACAATGAAAAATCTTATCCAAAAACTCTGCCTCTTTAGCGTGCTGATATTGACAGCGCTGACGCTCCCTGCTTTCGCCAAGAGCGGCACCTTCACCCACGTGGTTGGCGAGGTCACGCTCAAAAGCGGTGACAAAACCAGCCAGGCCACGCCCGGCACCGAGGTTGCCGCAGGCGACATCATCACCACTGGTGCCAACGGCGCAGCCCAGCTCGATATGGTTGATAAAGCCAAGCTCTCGCTACGCTCCAGTAGCCAGCTTATCGTTGAGCGCTACGCGCAGAAAGTCGATGGCGACGAAGGGGCGATCTTAAATCTCGTGCGCGGCACCTTGCGTAGCTTTACCAAACTACTCTCGCGCAACGACGCCAACAAATTCAAAATGAAAACGCGCGCCGCCACGGTCGGCATTCGCGGCTCATTCAATATCTTGATCGCCGATGATGGCGGCACCATCAATCACACCGTCGAAGGTAGCCATGAGGTGTTGTCGAACAACACCAATTTTCCGCCGCTGATTACCGGCCCCAACGACACCGTGCAAGTGCTCAATGGTCAAGCGCCACAATTTATACCCACCCCGCCCGGTATGCTCGAAGCTGGGCGCATCATGGTCGGGCCGGGGGAAGCCGAGGCGATTGATGACGGAGGCGATGCAAACATCCCGCCACGCGGCCCGGATGCCGTGGGACGCGCAATCGTGATCGGCGGTAGCGGCCTAGGGTACGTGCTGGTGGATCCCCTCGATCTTTACAGCCCCACCGACCCGCTCGGCCTCCAGCAAGCCGTGATCGCCGGAAATGGCGGCACCATCGCAAGCTTAGCCGGGCGAGACGGCCTCACGCTTGACGGCAGCAACCTGCGCCGCGTGGTGGGCTATGCGGGCGATCAGAGCGGTCTCAACGCCGCCATCGCTGGCGGCACGGCGGCCGACGTGCAGCGTATTGATATTGGCAACGGCAATAGCATCGTCATCGGCCGCTGGAACGGCGCAACCGGTGCCGGTAGCAGCGTGGCCGCCCCGATTCACTGGGGCTACGGCGGCGCGGGCTACGCGGGCTATTTGTCCGATGTCTTAACCGGCACCGTGAGCTACACGCGCGCCGGTGCCACCAGCCCCACCAATCAATTCGGCACGGTGGGTGCGCTCACTAATTCGGTGCTCAATGTTAATTTCAGCGCGCGCACGCTAAACGCGATCATCGGTGTCTCGATGCCCGCGAGCGCCACCGTGCCCGCTGGCGCATGGACGCTCACGGCCAGCAATGTCGCCTTCTCGCTCAATAGCTTTTTCGCCTACACCGGCGGCGGTCGGCTCACCATCACCAATGCCACCGGCCAAAGCTCGGCTACCAACCCAGCGCTGGTTGGCACCTTGCAAGGCGGCTTCACCGGTGCAGCACTCAATGGTGCGCTCATCGGCTACGGCTTTAGTGACCGCACCAATTGCGCCTGCGGCCAAGGTGCCCAAACCATCAATGGCGTCATCGCCTTCCAAGGCCCGGTCCAAAACATCGGTGCCACCTTCCGCAATGGCTTACTTTCTGACCCAAGCAACACGCTCGCCAACGCCAGTTTTTTCCGAAGCTACGCCACCGTAAACCGCCCTGAAGAAGTCACCAGTGATGCCGAGGGGCGCGCCACCGCGTTTGCGGGCCCCATCGCGCGTGGCCCCGATATCGTCGGCCACGCTACCTACGCGCAGGGTAGCGCCACCGTGCTCGAAAACGGTGCCGATGCTGCCACCGGCTTAATCTGGGGGCGCTGGTCTGGCGGCAGCGCCACCGTGGGTGGGCAAGCGGTAGCACTCACTAATCGCAGCCTCCACTACATTTTTTCAAGCGCGCAAAACGGCCCCACCGCCTTGCCGCTTACCGGCAGCGCAACCTATGACGTAATCGGCTCAACGCGCCCCACCGATCTCAATGGCAACGTCGGCACCTTTAATAGCGCCGCACTCAGCGCCAATTTCTCCGCCCGAACCGTCAACACCAGCCTCAACATCACCATCGCCGGGCAGACGTGGAACGCCGCCGCGAGCAACGTGCCTATTTACCGCGCCCAGTATTTCGCCACCTACGCCGGTGCCGCCATCGCCAACGTCGCCCCGGCAGGCACGCTCACCATCAGCTGTGCCCCCAGCTGCACGCCGGTAATACCTAGCGGCAGTATTGATGGATTTTTCACCGGCCGCACCGGGCGTGGTGCGGGCGTGATGTACAACTTGAATAGCAATATCAGTGGTGCGATTGCGTTTAGGCGGCGGGGGTGAGGCAGGCGCTGCCTCAACCGCCACAAACAGTTGCCAGTAACCAAAACGAGAGATCGCCGCAAACGCCGCGCCAGTATTAGGGTTTAACCACATTTAGCACCGGGAAAATCGCTCAAGCGATGGTATTTACAGAGAGAATCAAAATGAAAAACATATTCACACGCACGCTATTCAAACTCATTGGGCTTGCCGCGCTTCTCGTTAGCGCGCAGGGGGTACAGGCGCAGATAACTGCGGTCACATGTACCGCAACGCTCGACGGCCCGTGGACTCAACCGGCCACTTGGGCAGACTGCCGGAGTGGCGTGCCACAGAGCGTCGATACCGTCATCATCCCCACCCCCCGCACAGTGACAATCCCCGCCAGTACGCCGCCCATCACCGTCAACAGCGTGACCGTCGGCGGCACGCTGGATATAGGCTCGGGTTCAATCCTTCACTTGGGTGTGACCGGTCCTAGCAACTCAGCTAGCTTCGACTTCGCGTTCGATTCCGCGACTAATCGCAACGTCGGCACCCTAAAAGGGGCGGGGACCCTAACGCACGTGCCCGTGCCAACACAATCGTTCGTGAACTTTTTTGGCGGGGCGGTGGAAGGGAATCTCACCCTGGGTTTTAGTTTAGTTCAGGTTTTCAGCACCACCTTTCGGCCCGGCGGCGCAGGCGCGCGGGGCACGATCAATGTCGGTGGAAACCTTAGTTTTTCGGGCACCTACGAGGCCGACGTCGGGCTTGACGCGTCCTCGTTTCCTGCTGCGGATAGCATAAACGTGTCCGGCGCATTGGCTACCGTAGCGGGGCGGTTGTTGGTCAAATCTATCGGCGCCTTTGTGCCCCAGGTTCCGTCAACGCTGCCGATTATCCGTGCGGGATTGGTTCCATCCATCCCAGCTATACCCTCGTTCGATCGTGATCGGGACGGTGTCCCGCCTTACCAAGTCGGCTCTCAGATTTCGCTGAATCAGACGATCACCATCGCGTTCATCCCGCATGAACTTCGCGCCGCATTTGTGCCGAATGTCATTACCGCGGGTGGCCAGTCCATCCTGAACCTCACGCTAACCAACGCCAGCGCAGCAACCGCGCCGATTAATTCATTCAGCGTCGTTCTGCCGGACAGCATTATTCCAGTGTCGTTGCCCGTCAACGCCTGCGGTGGATCCGTTGGCGCAGTTCAACCGTTTACGCCGATCATTGGGCAAACAACCATCGCGTTCTTGGGTGGCAGTATTCCCGCGAACGGAACCTGCACCGTGGACATCCCTGTGACGAGTATCACGCCCGATAGCGATGGCTCTCCAGGCGTCCTCGCCGGAACGCTTACGATGGACAGTGCCTCGCCCATTGGCATTGTGAACCTGCCAACGCTATCTGTCGGGTTACCCGTCATGCAGCTGGGATTCAGTCAGACGCGCTTCGTGACGCATACCAACGCCGGCCCCGGCTCGCTGTTTGAGTTCGTGAACACGGGTCTCACTATCACGCTAGTTAACCCTAGCGGCTTGCCGGGCAATTGGACCGCCGGGGCGGGGTCGGTCACCCTGCCCCCCGGCGTGACGTTGAGAGGCGTAACGCCTGGCCCCAGCAGTTGCGGATTGGCGGGTCTTACCGGCAACACGCTAGGCAGCTCGTCGCTTAGCTGGACGGGCGGTAGTGCAACCTTCACGCCATGTACCCTCAGCATCGCTGTCCAAGTTTCCCGCGTGAGCCCCGCTTATCTTGTGCCGTCCGGCGCGGTCACGATCGGCGCGACTTCGTTCACCGCAGTCGCGACAAATCCTGCCACCGTATTCGGCCTTACCGCGTCGCCAACGACGATCGCGCCAGGCGGAAATCTGACGGTCAAAGTCACCAATCCCTCCCCAGTCGCGGCGATGCCCGGTACGGTGGGCGTTCACCTTTTTGGCCTGAATTCTACGTCACCAACGCCGCAATCCGTGTGTGGTGGCACGCTTTCACTGTCACCTTTAACATCTGGCACCGATACGTCGCTCTTAGCTACAGTGATCCCCGCTACGGGCACATGCACCTACACGCTGACCGGGCTTTCGCCAGCAACTCCCCCACTGCCTCCGCTTGGGATTGAGGTTAACGGCGGTATAAATTTTGGCTCGGATGAGGAGGGTGCTGGTGTGCTGGCGACGATAGTGGCTAGCGCACCATTTGAGATGACAAGCGCATTTTTGCCGACGAGCGTTGCCGCTACCGCGCCGTCAGCGCTTACTGTGACGCTTTCGAGCACTACCGGCACGCCTGCCACTTTTACGAGCGGCAGTATTGCGCTACCGCCGAATTTAGCGATAGCTGGCGGCTCGATCACCAACACGTGCGCTACTACGGTTAGCTTTGCGGGGGTGTTGGCGACAGGGTTCACGGTTAGCTGGGGGTCGGGTTCGATTCCTTTTGGCAGCACCGGCGCGTCCTCGTGCGTAATCACGATTCCCGTTTCAAGCTCGACGGCAGGGAGCTACTCGCCTGTTTCTGGGTCGTTCAACGTTTCGGCGAGCACAGTGGCGCTCAGTAACGCGGCGACGACGGTATTGACGGTGGTGGCGCCTCAATTCACCGTCACGCCAAGCGCTGGTGCCAACGGCAGCATCAGCCCGAACACCGCACAGACCGTGGCCTCTGGCGCAACCACCAGCTTCGCCGTGACACCGAACGCAGGCTTCACCGCCTCGGTCGGCGGCACCTGCGGCGGCGCACTGGTGGGCACGACCTACACGACGAACCCGATCACGGCGAGCTGCAGCGTGATTGCGAGCTTCACTGCGATCCCTGTCACCTTCACGGTCACGCCAAGCGCTGGTGCCAACGGCAGCATCAACCCAAGCACCGCGCAAACAGTGGCTTCTGGCGCAACCACCTTCTTCACGGTGACACCGAACGCAGGCTTCACGGCATCGGTCGCTGGCACCTGCGGCGGTGGTTTGGTGGGCACGACCCACACGACGAATCCGATCACGGCGAACTGCAGCGTGGTTGCGAGCTTCGCTGCGATCCCTGTCACCTTCACCGTCACACCAAGCGCTGGTGCCAACGGCAGCATCAACCCAAGCACCGCGCAAACAGTGGCTTCTGGCGCAACCACCAGCTTCGCCGTGACACCGAACGCTGGCTTCACCGCCTCGGTCGGCGGCACCTGCGGCGGCGCACTGGTCGGCACGACCTACACG
>JAYVGG010000254.1:0-8686 GCA_043772475.1 Burkholderiales bacterium | reverse complement strand
CGCCGCTCCCAGATTTCTCGCTAAACTCACAAAATGAAAATTGTCGGCACCCAAAACCGCACCGAGATTGAGCGAGACCCGCTACGCGCATGGGAGCGCGGCAAGGCGCTCGATGCCATGCTACGCAACACGCTACCCCCACACCCGCGCGGCGTGTGGCGACTCACGCACGCCCAGATGAACCAGATGGATTTAGAGCGCCAATTAGCCTTAGCTGCAAGAATAAATAAGCGCTGATTGTAAAGATGGTCGCATCGCCCACCCACTCACAGGCTAGCAACGATCTTTTCATCAAGCTGTTAAGACGCTTTCAGGAAGAGGGCGTGGAGTACGTGTTGGTAGGCGGTCAGGCAGTGCGGCTTAATGGCTTCGTGCGCGCGACCGAGGACGTGGATGTGCTGCTCAAGCCCACGCGTGAGAACGGTGAAAAAATTATTCGTGCGTTGAGCTTCCTACAATCGGCGACCGAACTCGACCCAGCCTGGTTTGCCCCATCAGAAAGTGGCGAGGTCGAAAATATCCGTGTTGCGGATACGCTACTTATTGATCTCTTGTTTGCTGCAAACGGACATACCTTTGAGAGCCTGAAGCCCCATATCGTGGCACTTGATGTCGAAGGGGTCACCGTGAAACTTCTCAACATTGACGGCTTGCTAAAAACAAAAACCGACTACCGCGAGAAAGATATTTTGGATAAGGCAGTCCTCGTGCGGTTGCGTGATGGGGTGTAGTGCCGCAGAGGTGGGTCGAAGGTGATCCCGCGAGTTTGTTCTGGCTAAATACACGCTATCAAACACCCGCGTGGCAAAACACATTCGTCAGTTAGCTTGTGTATTGCTGGGAAATGCGAGCCTGGTACCTTTTTTTGCAGATAAATGATCCTTAACGGAGGGAACGCAATTGAATCCAGCACTCATTTCTTGCGTTGCAAAGGAGCGATTCATACTCAAATTGAGTGAAGATGAATTCAGAGACCGTGTAATTCGACCTGTCTTCTTGCTTAAAGGATACAAGGACGGTCGCGACCTTTGTGGGCCGACGGAACAAGGTAAAGATGCCATTTTTTGCAACCATGACCTGCTCGGAAATCTGGAAGTTACCGCAGTGCAGACGAAAAAAGGTTCACTAAATTTAGCTGCAAAGGCAAGTCACAACATTGTTGATATTGCGGCGCAACTTCGCACTGCGGCAAATACATCATATGTTTTGCTAATACCAGCGCGGGTGAAGGTCAAGCCTTCGAAGACCTGTCTCGTGGTGAGCGGAAAAATCAATGAAAGCGCACGAAAACACCTTGTTGAAGAGATCAAGGATGCGTCATTAATTTTCTTGGATATTGATGATTTGATCCCGTGGGTAGATGAAGTTATGCCTCAGCTGTGGCTTGATATCGATTCGAATGTGACAGCATACTTTTCTGCCCTCGAAAAGCAATTGCTAGGTGCCAACGGTCCATTCGCAAAACAGTTTCTTCATAACGAGAGTGGTATCCACGAGTCATGCTTTAGCGAAGACGCAGTATCCGTATATGTACGTCGTGCCGGCGATACCTATAAGGGGGGAGCTCAAGCGGGGAAACCTCACGAACCCGCCTTTCCGCTGCATGGTCTCACTGCAAAAACGTATAAGAAAATTCTTCTTGTTGGAGATGGCGGAGCTGGCAAAACAACAGGTCTGTTGCAAGTGGTTTACCGAGCTGCGAAGGCGGGCTTGGAGACCGGGGCTCAGAGCTTAATACCAGTCCTGATAAAAGCATCGGATCTTGGAGCAGCTAACCCAAAAGATCTATGTGAGTATTTGGCGGAATCGTCGAAGAAACTTACAATACAAAAAAAACCGGTATTTGGATTGCAAGAACTTACAAAAGGAAATGTCCATGTTTTTGTAGACGGATTAGATGAACTAGCGGACGCGACACAGCGTGAACGTGTAGTGGAGTTGGTGCTGCAATTCCACAACAGTTACCCAAAGTGTCAAATTGTAGTTACCAGCCGCCCTTATGAGTTTTTGACAGATCTGAATGGGTTGGTCGGTTTCGAACGATTTAACGTCGTTCCGATAAGTTGGAAGGACGCTGAAAAAATTCTGGATTTGGTAAACGCAAAGAAACGTATCAGTGACGAAAAAGTAAAGGAGTCGCTCCAGCAACTAAGTCGTATTCAAGGATTCTCGCTTAATCCACTGATGGTCTCAGTGTATGCATCAACTGCAAATTTTGAAGCGAAAGATGTACCACCTAACGTCACCGAACTTTTTAAGCGCTTCACCGAACAAATGCTTGGTCGATGGGATGAGCAGAAAGGGCTTCAGAACCTTCACAGATCTGTCCTAAAGGACTTTGTACTTAGTGCACTAGCTTTCCAAATGCACGATGCACGAATTACGAAAATTCAAAAGGCGATGGCCGAAAAAATTATCAACGAGAGACTTATCGAAACAGGGCACCAAGAAAATGCCAAAAGTATCTTGATTGAGATTATCAGTAGGTCAACCCTCTTTAGAGACTTTGGTGATGAGATTGGCTTTCGTCATCATATGTTCCAAGAATTCTTCGCTGGCCGAGCCATACCTAACAGAGAGTTCATGGTTGCAAAGTGTTGTGACGCATGGTGGCGAAGGGCAATTGTATTTTATTTTGGTGAGCGCCCTCGTGAAGCTCGCGAGCTTGATGCCGCAGTGAAGGGATGTGCGGCTTTAACTTCGAAGGAGCGATTTGTCTCTCTTTGTACGATAGGACTGGCTTTGCAAGCTTGTTACCTAAGCAGTGTGACGGACAAAATATTGGTCTGGAAAGAGGTTGTTCGAGGGCTGTCTGATTCTCTAGATGAATTTGTGGCGGCACATGACCCGGCCAATCAGCTTCCTACTCTCACAATTGCTTCCCACAGATTGCTGGCTCGCGACGCAGTCGCGCTCTCAAACGTAGCTGACCATGATGCAGCAATAAGGCGTTGGATAGATGAGGAAACTCGAGTTTCGGGAGGGCTCCGTGTTTTTTATTTCCTCGCGCTAATGCGTATTGGTCGCTTTGACCTATTGTCACATTCTGAAATAAAGGATTTTGTTAAAGATCAAAATCAGCGATTGTTGTTGATTATTGAAACTATTGAGGTTTCCCTGTATCGCCCCTTGGGAACGGGTCAGAAGGCAGCGGCAAAGGCGCTATATGAACTGGCAGAAGCCGGCAGTAAGTCGCTTATCCGTGCCGTGCGTAGCGAACTCGAAATCCAGTTGCAGATTGCGAAGCTCGTTCAAAAAAGACTGACTTTTTTGACAAGCCCTGCCGGAGAAATTACGGTGAAAGAGGCGGCAGATGACGATCTGGCCAATCCACCTACTGACTAGGGCTAGCTGCCAAGAAGGCGCCATAGCCGATATCTTTTCGGCTGAATCATAACGACCACGGCTCCTTTATTTCTATATTTTCAGGGGCTAACCAGAGTCACTCAGGAGTGCTATGACTAAACAACGCAGGAAGCTGAGGAGGAAGCATAGCCAGCGAAATGCAAAAATGCCAACAGAGCGCAGTCATCTTCGTATCGGCCGCATTTTTGGGTGGCTAGGAACCACAGGGCTACTAACGCTATTTGCTAGCGCTCTCTATCAACACGTCAACGGAACAGTTTCAGTTGAGTTTGTTCAGCCAATTGTGTCAGGGTATGAGTTCCAAATTAAGAATGACACACCTTCTGATAGAGTTGTTAATAAGCTTCGGTTTTCGCTGAGGCCGCAAGACATTTTATTTACCCAAACTGCCGATGCTAGCGCACGAGATGCGAGTCCAGCTGGTACAGTTGTTAACGCTGAGCTATCAATAATATCTTTCCGGGAACTTGATGGCGTGCGGATTCCAGCGAATCAACTCGTCAAGTTTCGCGTGCCGCGCCTAGTTTCGAAGTCTGACTTTGTACCGTTTGCAGCGATTGTCGACGTCACTCACGAAATTCGCCCAGCGAATCCTATTCTGGGCTTGGCAAATTTCCCCCTACAGTTGTTCGGGATCGGCGCAAACGATCAGTCAACTAGATACCTCGTGATTGATAACTACTGGACGATCACAAAAACGAGCAACATTAACGAGGCAGTCCGTGTTATTTGCCGCGATCACCCACACTTACGGGCGGGTTCAATTTGCGATCGTGTTCGTTAGATGGCAACGCGGAACAAAAGGGGCCGTGTTTGCATTCTTTTGCCCACTGGTCACAAGGGGTAAAGATTAGTAATCAGGCCAGCATCGAACAATTCGAAAACCTTCCAAACACCCCGCCAATATTAATTTTTCGGCCAGCGCTACCATTCAAAATTTTCGAACAAAGGGGTCGTAGCCTATCTCTTTTTTGCACGAAACATACCGACCACGACCCCCTCACTTCTGGAAGTCTGATGATCTGCACACGCCAAATCTTGCTCCTATTTCTTGCCTTCGTCCCCCAAGCCTTCGCCCAACTCACCCCCACCACCCCCGCCATCTACTACCCCGACCGATTCGACTGGCAACGCCGCACGCCCGCCGAAGTCGGCATGGACGCCACATCACTCGACGAAGCCATCCGCTTCGTCAAAACAAAAGACAACCCCGCACCACGCGACCAAGCGCTAGCGTGGGCAAAGACGTTCGGCGCGAGTGAGCCGTATTTCGGTGGGCTGATCGGGCCTACGAAAACGCGCGCGCCGATCAATGGCGTGATCGTGCGGCGCGGCTATGTGGTGGCACAGTGGGGCGATACGGCGAGTGTCGATATGGCGCACAGTGTTGCCAAAACGTTTCTCACGACCGTTGTTGGGCTCGCGTGGCAGAAGGGTTTGATTCGCGATGTCAATGATCGCGTAGCACCCTACATGCCGCACAACGTTGATCTATTTGAAGCAACGCATAACCAGCCGATCACGTGGGATCACCTGCTGCGCCAAACCAGCGATTGGCAAGGCACGCTGTGGGGTAAACCGGATTGGTCTGACCGTCCTGAGGGCAAGCAGGAGGAATGGGCGAACCGTAAACTCTCGCCACCCGGCACGCGCTACAAATACAACGATGTGCGAATCAATGCGCTGGCACTTGCCACGCTTCACGTGTGGCGGCGGCCGCTACCGGAGGTGTTGCGCGAGCACGTGATGGAGCCGATTGGCGCGTCGAGCACATGGCGCTGGCATGGTTATGAAAATTCATGGATTGAGCTCGATGGGCAGCGGATGCAGTCCGTTTCCGGCGGCGGGCATTTTGGTGGTGGCATGTTTATCAACGCGTGGGACATGGCGCGTTTTGGTTACCTGATGCAGCGCGAGGGCAAATGGAACGAGCGCCAAATCATTTCGCCCGCGTGGATTCGCATGGCGCGCACGCCGGGCAGCGCGAACCCTGAATACGGCCATGCTAATTGGTATCTGAACCCCGGTCGTAAGCGGTTGCCTGCTGCACCTGAGTCTGCGGTGACCTTCGTCGGCAATGGCCAAAATATTATTTATGTCGATAAAGAAAACGATGTGCTGATGGTGGTGCGGTGGATTGACAGCACGGCATCGCTGAATGAATTTATTGGTAAGGTGCTGGCAGCACTGCGATGAGATGCTACGAAACGCGACAACCTATTTCTGCAGATCCCACCCCAAACACCGCGCCGATATTAGGCTTTCGGCCAATCGTGGCGCGACTTACGTGCTCACTGTTGCGTATTTCGGAAATCTCAATAGACTGTCAGCCGCTTCGCGTCACTAACGCGTATCCTCGATAGGCTCACACACCACAAGGTTCTCGCCTTCAAGTCTCGAATCTGTCCTCGAAAATTCTCGCGCAGACACCATCTCGCGCAATGCAAATCCGAGCGCCGATAAAAACTTTTCCATAGCACCCGGCGCAATCGCCCACGTAAACGGCTCCCCGCGCCACGATTGCCATCGCTCAACAAGCAAGCTCCTCGGCCGAAAGCCGCTACTGCCATCGGGCCACTGCGTCATGAAACTAAAAATAATCTGCACGTGCCCGCCCGCGAGTTGGCGCAGTGAGGCGAAAAGTTTTTTCACTTTATCTTCCGGCAGGTACATCAGCACGCCCTCGATAATCACGACCGTTGGTGTTTGAGCGTCGAAAAGCCATATAGGGAGCGGCTCTTCGGCCATATGGGGGAGCGGCTCTTCAGCCATATTGCAGGGCGCGAGGTGAAAGTTTTTAAGGGGCGAAAGCGCGGTGAGGGCGGTTGCCTTTACGCTTTGTGTGGCGGGGTGATCGAGCTCATACACGTCAAGGTTTTGCATCTCGCAAGCTAGCCTGAGGCCGAGCGTGTCGAAGCCGGCACCTAAAACAATGACGCGGCCAGCGCCACTAGCAATCGCGCGTCGGCAGCGCGCCTCAATCCAGTTTTTTCGATGCCAGTAATGCGCCATGATGCCGGGCAGGGTGGCGCGCTCAATCCCACACCAGAGTGCGCGCGTGAGCGGGAGTGCCGCACTACGTGCGAGTAGGCGATCGGTAAAACGTCCAGATAAAAAATGTTCGCAAAGCGTCGCTGCTTCCGGCGCAACGAGCGACACGGTGCGTGCATCGCAAGCAAGCAAGATCGTGCTTGCTGCGATAACTTTGGCGGTGGTACTGGCTTCGGCGGTTTTCACGCGGCAAGGCGCGCGCGCGTGACGAAAGCATCGCGATAGTGTGCGTACCAAGTGCTCGTGAAAAGCTCGTCTGGGTCGTAGTGCTTTTTCTTCAGGAGCCACGCGCGAAATTGTGGGTACGCGGCCTCGACTTGCGAAGCCGATGCGTAACGGTGGTAAGTGAGAAAAAAACTCCCGCCCAGCGCATTACTGGCCTCAATCAAGGCGCGAAAGGTGTCCGCCGTGCGCGTTAATCCCACCTCGGTGTGGGGCGTGCGTAGATTAAAAATCACACACGCAAAATCGCCTTTCGCCCATGGCATAAATGACGTGGTGTCTTGCAAAATTGCGCGGATGGTTCCGTAAATAACTTCGGTGCCGAATGCGCGAAGCACCGTGCGCGCGGCCGCCATAAAGGCGAGTAATTGATCGCGCGGCACGTAATGCTCGCCGATCACGAGTGTCTCTTTCACCGCATTGGCGTCACCACGCGCGCTCGCCAAAAAATCCGCATAGCTCGGGATGTAGGTGCTGAGCTGCATGGTGTCGTGCCAGTATTGATTGCCGTCGGTAGAAAGATAGTGCTGGGCATAGAGTTTGAAGGCTTGGCGCTTGTCGTCGTGTGCGAGTTTCAAAAGCTTCAGCCATGTATCGGGGGCGAGGTCTGCGGTGGTGTTTGATTCCGTTACAGCATCTGTGGCTGGCTTGTAGCAGGCGAATACGCCACGTCGTAAAAAGCCCTCATCAGCGGTATCAATTACAAACTGAAAATCACCGAATAGCGAGCCCTCATCCGCGCGGCGAAATACCGCATTCATCGCATCATCGAGATCAATAATATCGACCACACGTGTCACACGCTGGCGCGGCATGAGTCGCAATGTGGCCGAATAAATTATGCCAAATAGGCCATAGCCGCCGATTGCGAGTGAAAATAACTCGCTGTTTTGTGTGCGGCTACACAGGAGTACTTCGCCGCGCGCATCGACGAGCGTGATGTCTTCAATATCGTCACCCATTGGTTGCATGAGTAGGCCACGCCCATGTGCATTGGCCGAGATCGAGCCCGCGAGCGTGACAGCATCGACCCCGGTTTGCTTTTGGCGAATGCCGAAACATACGCCCGTGTGACTCACCATCGCGTGGCTTGCCGCGATCATGGCGGGCCAATCGGCACCGGCTTCGATGTGCAGCAAGCCGCGCGTAGCATCCACTGCCAGCACGCGGTTTAATGCGGTGATGTCGATGTGAATCGAGCCCTCGGCAAATTGCTGCCCACCCATGGCATGGCGGCCACCGGCTACGGAAATTTTTTCGCCGCCTGTGCGTGCGCGCGTGACGATGGTGATGAGATCGGTTAGCGATTGCGGGCGCTCAATCTCGGCTATGGTGGTGGAATTAAGCTCGGAATGCACGTCGTTGCGTACATGGGGCATGGTCTGGCTCCTCGGATTTGTTTTTGTTCGGCGAAAAACGTGCAACCGAAACAGTAGCGCGTGCGTTAGCGCGCTGTAAACAAAATCTGATGCCAGTATTGGAATGCGGGACTGGGGGTAGTGGCTACGAGGGCAGCATCGGGATTTAGCCGGGTGAGATGCCTCGTAAGGGCGACGCGCGATGACAAGTTTTAATGGGGGCGCACAAAATTGGTGTGGAGAAATCTACCCTAGGATGGCACGATGAAGGCAGCGCAAAATCGCCAAACCCCAATCAGGGCGCGGTGTTTGGCGCATTTTGCATGCGCTACACCGTGACCTTGTATCCGGTCGTAAACGTTCCACCGGCTGCCAATCGCATGAGGGCGGGCTTCGCAAAAAGATCCGTATTGATCTCCGAGCTATCATCAAACCCGCACCAAGGCTCTAGGCACACATACGGCGCGCCGGGCTTGGCCCAGATGCCGAGCGTGGGTGCGCCGCCGGTGTCGAAGGTCAAGCGCGTGCCCTGCGTGCGATGGCGTAGTTGCACTCTCTTCGAGCGCAGTGATTTAAATATCAGCGCATCGTGCTCAAAAGTTTTATCGGTGAGTTCGATGGCGTTATCTGCCGAGTAGGTGAAGGGTACGAGCGTGCTCGCGAGAAGATTTTCGGCAACGCGACTGCAC
>JAYVGG010000253.1:0-2265 GCA_043772475.1 Burkholderiales bacterium | reverse complement strand
ACAAAATCGGTGAACCCCGGACGCTCACCCGCGCAATCGCCTTCAGAGGCTTGCTTAAACTGCGCGTAAAGACGCAGTTTCATCTCGTTACCGGGGTCTTTTTTCGCTTTGGTAATGTCTTTGGTGGCTTTATCAAATTGCTTTTTGAGATCAGGGGCTGCGGCCATCGGATTTCCCTTCTTTACAAGTATTTTAGAGTGGTTGCGAAGCGAAATACCCAATTCAGGGGTTTTCAGCCGCGCCCATTAACGCTAAAGTGACTGTATCGGATTCGCCCGCCGCCTGCAAATAACGGTAAGCGCAAACGAAGGTAGAGGCTGGCACAGCGCGAAAGCGCCGTGTCACGTGGAATCGACATCACTCGCAAAGATCGATCATGACAACAACCATCCCGCTTTTGAATCGCGAACGTATGTCCGGCGTCGATACCGCATGGCTACGCATGGAGCACCCTAATAATCTGATGATGATTGTGGGCGTGCTGGTGTTTCGCGAAAAGCTTGATTTCAAAAAATTACAACACACGCTGGAAACGAGATTTTTATCCTACCCACGATTCAAACAAAAAGCTGTGCAAGACCCAACTGGCGCGTGGTGGGAAACCGACCGCAAATTTGATCTTAGCAATCACGTCAAGCGCGTAAAGCTTGGCGGCCGTGCGGATAAAAAAGCACTGCAAGATTACGTGAGCCTGCAGGCCAGCGAAGGGCTCGATTTTAATAAGCCGCTTTGGCAGTTTCAGCTAGTCGAAAACTACAACGGTGGCTCGGCGCTCGTCACCCGCATACACCACTGCTACGCCGACGGTATCGCGCTCATTAGCGTGATGCTCTCAATGACAGGCGAAAGTAGTGAGCAGAGCTTGGCAAAGCCCCTGCCCCCAGCGAAGCGCCCCCACGCGGAGATGGATTTTTGGACGAGCGTGCGTAAGCCCATGGCAAGCGTGTGGGCGGGGGCCATGAAGCTCACGCGCGGTTTAGTGGAGCAAGGTCTCGAAATCGCCAAAGACCCCGCCACCATGCGCGAATACGCCACCAAAGGCATGGCGCTCGCCGAAGAGCTCGGCAAGATCGCTATGATGCAGCCAGATTCCCCTACCCGCTTCAAAGGCCGCCTCGGGAGCGCCAAGCGCGTGGCGTGGTGCGATCCCCTGCCGCTTCGCGAAGTCAAGGCGATTGGCAAAGCACTCGGCTGCTCGATTAACGATGTGCTGCTCGCCACCGCCGCCGGTGCCCTCAGAAACTACCTCGCGCACAATGGCAGCGACACCGACGGCGTGGAGCTACGCGCCGTGGTGCCGGTAAATCTGCGCCCGATTGAAAAAGCGCACGAGCTTGGCAATCAATTTGGCCTCGTTTTTGTTGACCTGCCCGTGGGTGTCGAAGACCCGATTGAGCGCACGAAGCTTGTTCGCGCGCGGATGGGGGAAGCGAAAGGCTCATCCCAGCCGATTGTGGCGTTCGTGCTGCTCTCCGCCGTGGGGCTTGGGCCAAAAATTTTGCAAGATCAAATCTCGGGCCTCATTGGTCGCAACGCAACCGCTGTCATGACAAACGTTCCCGGCCCGCAAAAACCACTTTATTTTGCCGGGCGCGAAGTGACCGAGATTGAATTTTGGGTGCCGCAATCGGGCGGCATTGGCATGGGGCTGTCGATTCTTACCTACAACGGCAGCGTCCAGTTTGGCCTTATCACCGATGCGGGCTTAGTGCCCGATCCAGACAACATCATCAATACCTTTGCCGACGAATTTGAATCTCTCGTGATGCAAACCTTGATGGGGCCTTACGGGCCGGAATTTGAAGCGGAATTAGCGAGCGCATTTGGCGGAAAAACGGCAAAAGTGAAGCCGCAACGCCGGTAGCGCCACCGGCCAAAACCCCGCGCCGTTGCTAGGGTTTCGGCCAATTCACGACATCCATGGTAGCTTGTCTAGGTCGACGTTGCCACCCGTAATAATGAGGCCAACGCGCTTACCGGCCACGTCAATCGTGCCTTCTAAAATAGCCGCGAGTGGCGGGGCGCAGGAGGGCTCAACAATAATTTTTAAGCGCTCCCAGATGAGGCGCATCGCGGCAATCACATTGACCTCAGAAGCCACGCCAATACCCTCCACGTTTTTGATAATCGCCAGAAACGTGCGCTCAGATAGCACCGTGCGTAGGCCATCGCAAATGGTATCGGGCGTTTGCTCGCTCACCCGTGTGCCGGACATAAAAGAGCGGTACCCATCGTCGGCCCCCTGCGGCTCACCGCCGTAGACCA
>JAYVGG010000252.1:0-3954 GCA_043772475.1 Burkholderiales bacterium | reverse complement strand
AGTGCCGCCGAGCCCGCCGCAGCGCTTGATCGGCGCTTACGTGAGCTGCCGCCGGTTGATCTCTCCACCCGCACGCCGATGGCGGCAAGCCCCGCGTACCCAGCCACCGATACGCCCGCGAATTCGGCCACCACGAAAGCCGCACCCGTCAGCACCGCTGCGCCCGGCGCCGCAACGCCCGATTCACCGGCCACCGCAGCACGCCCCGCGCCCACCGGTAGCGCGCAGGGTGTGGCTAGTGGTGCGCCGCGTTTAGATGCCTTGCCGCCGAACCCATTTAACCCGCCGATACTTTCTGGCGACACCAAAAAGCCCACGCTGGATCTTGATGCCATTCGCGCGCGCGCACGCGCGGTAGCAGGCGAGGGCAGTGGCCCGCGCGCGCTCATCGCTTTCCCCACGGCACCCAAAGAAGCGCTCAAAACCAAAGAGCAAAAGATATTCGATAAAGCCCTACAACGAAAAGAGTGCAAAGATGCCTACGCCGATATGGGGCTTGCCGCCGTGGTGCCACTGGTGGTGGATACGGTGAAGGGCGACGGCTGCAAGTGGTAGCCTGATTACCATCGAAATGCCGAAAGCCCAATCAGGGCGCGGTGTTTGGGGCATCGGCGCGATAGTGCCATAGCTACGACGCATGGCGTAAAATAGGGTTCACTTATTTTGTAGCGCACCCATCATGCAAATCCTCATCTGGATTATCCGAATCGTTGTGATTGTCGTTTTTGTCTGGTTCGCGGCAAAAAACGCGGATCAGGTTGTGCTGCGCGGGCTGATGGACTCAACCCTCACCGCACCGCTGGCCTTGGTGCTGCTGGCGTTTTTTGGCGGTGGGCTGGTGCTGGGCTTAATGGCCTCCCTCATGACGATTTTTAAGCTCAAGCGTGAAATGAAAAAACTTAACCGAGCACTCCAGCATAAGTCACGCGATGAGGCCAGCAATTTGCCGCCCAAGGCCAATATCACCCAGACCTTGCCCCCGTTCACGCCCTGAGCGCTCGCCCCTATGAGCTTTGAAATTGCGAGTGTCTGGCCGTGGCTCTTGTTTGCGGCGATTATTTTTTTTGGCGCGGGCTGGCTGGTGGCGCGCCGGGACACCCGTGAGCTACTGAGCCAATCACGCGCCATGCCGCAGGCGTATTTCAAGGGGCTTAATTTTCTCTTGAACGAGCAGCAAGACGAAGCGATTGAAGCTTTTGTCGCGGCGACCAAAACCAATCCAGAATCGGTCGAGTTGCAGTTTGCGCTCGGGAGTTTATTTCGTAAACGCGGCGAGGTTGATCGGGCGATTCGGGTGCATCAGCATCTGGCCGAACGCAGCGATGTTGGTGTCGAACAGCGCACCACGGCGAGGCTTGAGCTGGCACTCGATTACCAAAAATCCGGGCTCCTCGATCACGCCGAAAAAATACTCAGCGAAATCACCACAAAGGCAATCGGCTCGACCTTGCAGCAAACAACCGCGCGGCAGCGCTTGCTGCAAATTCACGTACAAGAAAAAAGTTGGACCAAAGCTGTTGCCAGCGCGCGTGAGCTCGACGCTAAAGGCGGCGACACTGCCACGCACGCAACCGAGATCGCGCACTACCTGTGCGAGCAAGCGCAAGAAACCTATCAAGCCTCGCAGCCTATTGAGGCCTTAGCGTTTCTCGATCAAGCGCTCGCGGCCAACCCGGCCTCAGTGCGCGCAAACGTGATGAAAAGTGAATGGTTAGCCAAGGCCTTGCAGCATGGTGAATCTATCGCCGTCTGGCATTTGATCGAGCAGCAAGACCCGGCGTACTTGGGCTTACTGGCCGACCAAGTGCTATCGAGCTACGAAGCGATGGGCGAGATTACGCAGGGCTTGGCCGATCTTTCTGCTGTGCATCAGCAATACCCGGCGCTCGATATGCTGAACGCCCTTTTTAGCGCCACCCTAAAGGCCAAAGGCCCAGAAGCGGCGCAGCAATTGGTGAAAGCCGACTTGCGCCAAAACCCAACGCTGGTCGGGCTAGATCGTTTGCTCGAAGCCGCACTGTTATCGGACGCAGGCCGAGGCAATAGCGATTTGCAGGTGCAAAAAGATGTTGTGCACAGCCACGCGAGCCGCCTTGCGGTGTATCTGTGTAAGCAGTGCGGGTTTAAGGCCAAGCAGTTTTATTGGCACTGCCCGGCGTGTAATGGCTGGGGTACGTTTCCGCCACGCCGCACGGCCGAGTACGAAACCGCCGGGCGGCATTTAGTGCGCTCACAAATTGAGCGTAACGAACGAATCAAAAAGGATGTCAGCGCATGAACGTGAGTCGCATTGTGGTGGCACTCGATTACCCGGATGCGGCTAAGGCTTTGGCACTCGTTGACCGGCTCGACCCTAAAACCTGCCGCGTAAAAGTGGGCAAGGAATTGCATACGGCGGCGGGGCACCAATTGGTCGATACCTTGGTTCGGCGTGGCTTCGATGTTTTTCTCGATCTGAAATACCACGACATCCCCAACACCGTCGCCGCCGCCTGCAAGGTCGCCGCGCGCCAAGGAGTGTGGATGGTGAACGTTCACGCGAGTGGCGGCAGCAACATGATGCGCGCAGCAAGTGAAGCACTTGATACGGCGGGCAACTCAAGGCCACTCTTAATCGCCGTCACGGTGCTAACGAGTCTGGCGGACACCGACATGGCCGAGCTTGGCTTTAGCGGCACCGTTGCCTCGAACGTGGCGCGGATGGCGGGGCTTGCGAAAGACTGCGGGCTCGATGGCGTGGTGTGCTCGGCGCATGAAGCGGTGATGCTAAAGGCTTCGTGCGGTGAGCAATTCAAATTAGTCGTGCCCGGCATTCGCCTAGCCGGTGATGCGGCGGGTGACCAAGCGCGTGTCGTTACGCCTGTTGCTGCCGCAAAATTAGGCTGTGACTATTTAGTGATCGGCCGATCTATTACCGGTGCTCTCGATCCGCTGGCTGTGATTGATCAGATTAACGCCTCGCTTGTGGTGGACGCATAATGGCAAAAGCCACGCCAGTATTAGCGTTTCGGGCAGTTGCCCGAAAAAATTTAATCATGAGTCAGCCATGAAATTAACCGTTATCGGCACCGGCTATGTGGGGCTTGTCTCCGGGGCCTGCTTGGCCGACATGGGCAACCAAGTGCTGTGCCTCGATATTGATGCAAATAAAGTGGCGCTGCTGAACGCGGGCGGTATTCCCATATTCGAGCCGGGGCTAAAAGAAATCGTCGCCAACAATATCGCCGCCGGCCGCCTACGCTTCACCACGGATGTCGCCGAAGGTGCCGTCTGGGGTGACGTGCAAATGATCGCCGTTGGCACGCCGCAAGGCGAAGACGGTGCCGCCGATTTGCAGTACGTTATCGAGGCGGCACGCAACATTGGCCGCCACATGACGAATGCCAAAATCGTGGTGGATAAATCGACGGTGCCGGTGGGCACGGCCGATAAAGTACGCCAGGCGATAAACGAAGAATTGGCCAAACGTGGCGTGGATATTGGCTTTTCAGTTGTTTCTAACCCTGAGTTTTTGAAAGAAGGAGCCGCCATTGAAGACTTTATGCGGCCAGACCGCATCGTCATCGGTGCCGATGATGCTGAGGCGATTGAGGCCATGCGTAAACTTTACGCGCCGTTTCAGCGCAACCATGACCGCTTGGTGTTGATGGATATTCGCTCCGCCGAGCTCACCAAATACGCGGCCAACGCGATGCTGGCCACACGGATTTCGTTTATGAATGAGATCGCCCTGCTCGCCGAACGAATAGGAGCCGATATTGAATCGGTGCGTAAGGGAATCGGAGCCGACCCGCGCATTGGCTATCATTTTTTATACCCCGGCATTGGCTATGGGGGCTCGTGCTTTCCGAAAGATTTGCAGGCGCTGCAACGCACCGCCACCGAAGCGGGCATGAGCTTGAAATTACTCGATGCCGTCGAGCAGGTAAACCAAGCGCAAAAGCATGTGCTGAC
>JAYVGG010000251.1:0-3560 GCA_043772475.1 Burkholderiales bacterium | reverse complement strand
GGATTCCCGGCGACCCCGCAGTGGCTTGCGCCGACTTGGCAAAATCGTATCCGCCGCACCGCGATTAAATTTGGCCACGTGAGTGTTTTTTCGCCGACGCGTGTACACAACATGGCAGCGCGCTGCAAGATGAAAGTCGATTTTCTTTCGGGTGCGTTTTTGCTCAGAAAAAGTGGGCTATTTCTCGAAAATTTCAAAGGCTGGCTGCGCTTCAATCTCGTCTTCGGTGCGCTCTTTCCGTCACTTGGCGGCGAGATCTATTGGCGCATCCGTAAGTAGCCAAACCCTAATAGCCACGCGGGGTTTTGGCCTACGCGTCGCGCTACGCCCACCGCACGAGCCCCATCTGCGCGGTGGCAATAATCACCACGCCAAATACCATCCGATACCACGCGAATACGCTGAAATCGTGCGTGCTCACGAAGCGTATCAGCCAGCGCACGACAACAAATGCGCTCACGAAAGCGGCAATGAAGCCCACGCTGAAAAGCGGCACATCGGCGGTGGATAAGATGTGCCGAGAGCTCCACAGCGCGTACACGGTCGCGCCCAGCAAGGTTGGAATGGCGAGGAAGAACGAGAACTCGGTCGCGCACTTGCGCGTAAGGCCAAAAAAGAGGCCGCCGATGATGGTCGCCGCTGAGCGTGAGGTGCCGGGAATCAAGGCGGCACATTGCGCTAGGCCAAGTTTCAGCGCGTCTTTCCAGGTGAGATCGTCTACGCTATCGATCATGCGCGCGTCGGCGCGCGTGGTGCGCTTGGTGTACCAGCGCTCTGCGAAAAGAATGATGATGCCGCCGATAATGAACGCCAGCGCGACGGGCAGGGGTTTAAACAGCAGCGTCGTGATGCCGAGTTTTTTGAAGGTGAGTCCGAGGACAGCAAATGGAAAAAACGCGACGCAGATATTGATCACGAAACGTTGAGCAACCGTATCACTCAAGATGCCTGCGAACGTGGCGATCAGCTTTGTGCGATATTCCCAACACACCGCAAGAATAGCGCCGGCCTGAATAAAGATGTTGAACACCTCCATTTTTTCGCCGCGCAAACCCATCAACTCACTTGCGACGATCAGATGCCCGGTGGACGAGACCGGTAAAAATTCCGTCAATCCCTCGACTAAGCCAAGCAGCAGTGCCGACAACCAACTTAGCGTGTCCAAATGTGCTCCGAATCAAAAAGGGGATGCCGCATTATCCTAGAAACCATCGCAGCAACCGAATCGCCATTGCGGTTGGGAAAACCGGCGCGTTAGCGTTCGCGACATCATTGTTGACCATTGTGGCCTAGGCGGCGAGGTAGGTTGCGACCAGCAAGCTGAATTTCTCGTTTCGCGATGCGTGAAAACGTTAAAAGTCCGCGCCGCTATTGGGTTCTGGGCCATAGCTCGCCTGCCTATTTCACGGGTCGGTCGGCTTTCACTGGCATGGCGACAATCTCCCGCCACACCTTGCCTTTTCCCCCCAGTTGCCGCAAAATCCTGAGTCCGTTGAATGTGCAATTTTCAGCGCACTGCCAACGACAAGTACGGGACGGAGCAAGCAGAGTTCGACGCTAGTTTTCTCGATCGCCCGGGTGTTGTTTTTACTTTGGTTACTTTGTCGCGCCATCTCACTGCAACATTGGCGCGCGAAGGATTGGAGGTAAGGACTATGTCCAAGCTACCGGGCGAGAACGAGCTCTCCCCTGTTACAACCCAGCTGCCCATCAGTTGGTATTTTGATCCTGCTATTCACCAGCGCGAGCTTGATGTTTTTTTCAAGCGCGGGGCGGGCTACGTCGGCCATACGCTAATGGCCCCTGCTGCCCACGACTACCGCGTGCTCGAATCCACCAATGGCGCGTGGGCGCTCGTCAACAAAGGCGATGCGATTGATCTCGTCTCCAACATTTGCCGACACCGCCAAGCCGTGATGCTTAACGGCGCGGGCCAATTAGCGGGCGGCAATATCGTCTGCCCACTTCACCGCTGGACTTACGATGGCGCGGGCAAGCTCTTAGGCGCGCCGCATTTCCCCAAGCAGCCGTGCCTCGATTTGCCACGCCACGCTTTGCAAAACTGGAACGGCATGTTGTTCAAGGGTCCTCGCGATGTGGCGGCGGATTTGCACAAGCTCGGCTGCGCGCAAGATCTCGATTTCGCTGGCCACGTGCTCAATAAAGTCGAGGTCAGCGAATACAATTTCAACTGGAAAACCTTCATCGAGGTTTACCTAGAGGATTACCATGTCGAGCCGTTTCATCCGGGGCTTGGCAGCTTTGTCGATTGCGAAAAGCTGCAATGGGAATTCGGTGCTTGGTTTAGCGCGCAGATTGTCGGCTTGCAGTCCGAGCGCCCACGCGGTGGCACCGCCAAATACCAGCACTGGCAATCGCTGGTGAGCAAATTCCGTGGTGGCGTCGCACCCAAGCATGGCGCAATCTGGTTCACCTACTACCCCAACGTCATGGTGGAGTGGTACCCAGAGGTGCTGGTGATTTCCACCATCATCCCGCGCGGCGTTTCGGCCTGCACCAGCGTGGTGGAGTTTTATTACCCAGAAGAAATCGCGCATTTCGAGCCCGAGCTCATCGCAGCACAGCAAGCCGCCTACAACGAGACCGCGCGCGAAGACGAAGAAATTTGCCAGCGTATGCACGATGGCCGCAAGCTGCTCTGGCAAGAAGGCCGCGACGAACAAGGCCCCTATCAAAGCCCGATGGAAGACGGCATGGTGCATTTTCACGAATTCATTCGCCGCGAGATGGGTAGCGCTTCTTGACGCGATACCGCACTGAAAGCCGCGCGTGACCTCATCGTGGATGCTGGTCGCGGCCGCACTTTTCGCGGCGATGGGTGCTTTCGCTAAATCGCTCGGCACACAATTCACGGGTGCCGAGCTTTCGATGTACCGCTCGCTGGTGGCCTTTGCCATCATCGGTGCGCTGGTGATGGCGCGACGCTATTCAGTACGCACACCGCACTGGAAATCCCATTTCTGGCGCGGCCTCACCGGCACGATCTCGCTCGTGATGTATTTCTACGCCATCACCAAGCTCCCGCTTGCGACCGCGATCATGCTGAACTACACCTCGCCGCTGTGGCTCACGGTGCTATCGACCGTAATTCTGCGTGAGCGTTTTCGGCCGCTGCTGTTGGCCGCCGTGGTGCTCGGCTTCATCGGCATCGCGCTCTTGCTGCGCCCGACCTTCGCGGCTGAAAATTCACACGCCGGCTTCATCGGCCTCGCCTCGGGTTTTTTTGCAGCCTGCGCGTATGTGAACGTCAAAAAACTCGGCGACGCTGGTGAGCCAGAGTGGCGCGTAGTGTTTTATTTTGGTGTCGCGGGATTGCTTGGCTCAGCGTTGGTCGAGCTTTTCTGGATTGGTAAATTCCACCCGGTCACTACGCTCAACATGGGCCCACTCGTCGCCATGGGCATCGCCGCGACACTCGCCCAGCTCGCCATGACGCGCGCCTACCATAGCGGCAACACGCTTGTCGTCGGCGCGTTTGCGTACACAACGGTGATATTCTCAGCGCTGATCGGCTGGCTTGTCTTCGATGAAACACTCCC
>JAYVGG010000250.1:0-3413 GCA_043772475.1 Burkholderiales bacterium | reverse complement strand
ATTGTCATCCCGAGTGCCGCCGAGGGATCTGCTTTTCATGGCACGGGGCGAAAAAATCATAGCGTGATCTGCCCCAAACGCCGCGCCCTGATTAGGGTTTGGCGCAAAATGGGCTTTACGACCGCCCCTAATCGAGCCAGCCCTTACGCTTGAAATACGCAAACGGCACCGCCACCGAAACCACCATCAGCAAAATAGCGACCGGGTAGCCAAAGCTCCAATCGAGCTCAGGCATGAATTTGAAATTCATCCCGTACACGCTTGCAATAAGGGTGGGTGGCAGCATGGCGACGGAAGCCACCGAAAAAATCTTGATGATTTTGTTCTGGTTGATATTGATAAAGCCAACGGTGGCATCCATCAAGAAATTAATTTTGTCGAATAAAAATGCGGTGTGGCCATCGAGAGAATCAATATCACGCAAAATTTGTAGCGCCTCTTCGGCCTGATCGTTTTGTAGTAATTTTTGGCGCATTAAAAATGACACCGCGCGGCGTGTATCCATTACGTTACGACGAATACGACCGTTTAAGTCTTCCTCACGGGCGATGCGGGCGAGCACCTTCGCGGCTTGCTCGTCGGTCATTTTTTCTTTGAGGACGGAAGCTGAAATTTTCTCAAGTTCCGCGTAAACCCCTTCGAGTGCATCGGCGGAATACTCCGCATCGGTCGCGTAGAGATCAAGCAGTACCTCGCGTGCATCCTCGATGTAGCCGGGGCGGGTGCGCGCGCGCATCCGCACGAGGCGAAAAACGGGCAGGTCTTCGAGGTGAAGGCTAAATAGCGTATTGCCTTTGAGCGCGAAGGCGACGGGCACGTTGCGTGATTCGTTATCTATTTCGAGTAGAAAATCAGAGCGCAAATTAAGCTCGCCGTGCTCGCCTTCAAAAAATCGGGCCGACGTTTCTAGATCTTTGATTTCCGTCGTCGACGGTAGGGTGAGGCTATAAAGCGTCTGAATCCACTCGCGCTCGGTATCGGTGGGCGCGTCAAGATCGATCCAGATCGGATCGGCGTTTTTGAGATCGTCGATCGAATCAATTTGTAGTTGATTTAAGCGACGATTATTGAGAATGAAGACGTTGAGCACGGTGGCACCAGAAATTGTTGCGCGAGTTTAGTGCTTCGCGAGGGACGACACCAGTGAAATTACGGCTGGCCTAGAAAAAGGTAAAAATTGGTCGCGCGCTCTTGCGTGCGGCCGTAGCCTAAATAAATCGGCCCCAATACGGTATCAAAGCCGGCAAAGAGGCCAACAGAATTTTTGGTCTCGCTATCGGAGAGGTTGCGAAAATTATTCCTGATACGCCCCGCCTCAGCCGACAAACCCAAATAGACGTTTTTGCCAAAAGGGTTTTGTAGATTGCTCATACGCTGGTAGTAGGTCAGTCGGCCAAAGGCGACCTGGCCACCGAGCAATTCGCCGGGGCGATAGCCCGAGAGCTGCAAAAATCCACCGAGCGAAAATTGATCGAATACCGGTAACGCGCTACCGTAGCCACGCCCATAGCGCAGGCCGCCTGAAAACGTGTGACGGCCAAAGCTAATTTGATCTTGGTAGGTGGCTTCGAGCTTGCGGTAGTTGGATGTGGCCCCGAACGCGGCGAGGCTGGTGTAGTAATCGAGCGTGGCGGCACGCCCGGCGCGTGGGAAGCTTGGGTCATCGAGATTATCAAACTGCGCGCGCAGCCTGACCCCGCCTTCACGAAATTTTTCATCCGGGGACTCTAGCGAGCCGGTGTTGATTAGCGTGTTGGCACTGCCGCGACTCACGCCGATCCTGACAATGGCATTACGCCCAATATCGGCACCGAGGGCAAGTGTGGCTGCCGTGCTTGATACTTGATACTGCGCGAGCCTACGGCCATCTTGAAAAATATCTAAGGGCCGGCGTGCGAACTCAACACTGGGCAAAACGCTAAAAGAATTGGCGATACCGGTGCCAGCAAAAGGCTGCTGAAACTGCGAAAAAAAGCGCCGATCTCGACCGAGCACCACATCATGGCGCCACTCGGCACCGGCGTCGTTAAATTGCGTTTGCTGGTAGCGCATCAGCATATTGAAGCGGCCTTCGCCAATCGAATCGGCACCGAGCGTGAGCCCGAAGCGCAGATAGTTTGGCCCCCACTGTTTTTCGCGCGCGTTGATGATGAGGATATTGCGACCGTTTTCTTTATTGAGGCTGTAATTGACGCGCTCAAAGTAGCCGGTGCCAAAGGCCTGACTCACCCCGATATTGAGCTTACGAAAATCGACCGCATCGCCCGGCTCAACATTGAGCGTGCGTTTTAATTCATCTTCGTTGGCGCGCACAAGGCCCGTCACACGCACTTCATCAATTTTGTCGTTAGACGTGAAGGCGCGCTCCATGCGGGCAATCTGCGTTGCGCGGTGTGCGCTGAATTCTCCAGCGCTGACCGCCAAGCTTTGCAGCAGGGGCGCCTTCTCGCGCATCGCGCTGGCTCCAATCGCAATCGCTTGCGCCACGAGCGCAAAATCGGTCGAGCCGATTACGTCTAGCGGCGGCGTGATGAGCGTATCTTTATCGGTGAGCGAGGCAAGCGAGGCCTGCATATTTTGCTCGGTCAAGATGTTAATCATCTGCAATGACACATCGACAATAGACTGAATTTGCTTACGCTTCAGAAGCGGCGAGGCGATATTCACCGCAATCACAATATCGGCACCCATTTCGCGCACCACATCAATAGGCAAGTTGCGCGTGAGGCCGCCATCAAGATAGATATTGGTGCCAATCGGAAACGGCGCAATCGCGCCCGGCACCGACATCGACGCGCGCATCACGTCTGGCAGCCGGCCTTTCTTGAATACCACCATCTTGCCCGTCTCGGCATCGGTTGCAACCGCGCGAAACGGAATCGGCATCCGATCAAAATCGGTCACGCCCGGCGCATTGCGCGTGACGATGCTAAAAAGGCTATCGAGCTTTTGCCCAGAAATCGCGCCGGCCGGCAGGCGAATTGAGCCCTCCTTAAAACCAAGCTCAAGCTTCATGAGCCCTGATAAATCTTCTTCTTTGCGCTGAAAACTGCGATCAGGCCGGGGGCTGGTATCGGTGAATAAATCATCCCAATCGGCGGACTCAAGCCGTTTTTCAAGCTCTTCAATAGAGGTCCCTGATGCATACGATGCCCCAACGAGCGCGCCCATACTGGTGCCCGCGATGTAATCAATCGGGATTTTCATTTCTTCCAATACTTTTAGCACCCCGATGTGTGCCGCCCCGCGCGCGCCGCCACCCGACAGCGCCAAGCCGATCTTGGGGCGCGCGGGTGCGGCGGGGGTCTGGGCCTGCGCGGCCACGCAGAGAAATCCCGCGAACAAAATGCCGAGCCGCACAACACAACGAGCAATAGGGCTAGGAAACATAAGGAAACCCGAAACAGTGGATG
>JAYVGG010000249.1:0-11305 GCA_043772475.1 Burkholderiales bacterium | reverse complement strand
GATGAAGTCTTCGTCCACCAAGCCTTCTTCGATGATGGTGTAGATCATCGCGTTTAACATCGCCACATCCATATCGGGCTTGAACTGCATGTAGCGCCAGGCGTGGCGGGCGATGTCGTTTTTGCGCGGGTCGGCAACGATGAGTTTGGCACCATTGCGTGCCGCGTTTTTGATCCACGTCGCCGCCACCGGGTGATTCGATGTCGGGTTCGCGCCGATTAAGAAAATCACTTCGGCCTTCGCCACATCGCTTACTTGATTTGATACCGCGCCGGAGCCCACGCCTTCGAGCAGCGCCACGACAGAAGACGCATGGCACAAACGCGTGCAGTGATCCACGTTATTGGTCTGGAAACCAGTCCGCACGAGCTTCTGAAACAGGTACGCTTCTTCGTTGCTACCTTTGGCGGAACCGAAGCCCGCTAAGGCGTTCGGGCCTTTTTGCTCGCGAATTTTAACGAGTGATTTGCCAGCGAGATCGAGCGCTTCTTCCCACGATGCTTCACGGAATACATCACGCCAATTGTCAGGGTCCATACGGAAATCGCCGGTTTTGGGCACGCCTGCTTTGCGAATGAGGGGCTTCGTCAAACGCTGCTTGTGGTGCGCGTAGTCAAAGCCGAAGCGGCCTTTTACGCAGAGGCGGTCATGGTTCGATGGCCCATCACGGCCTTCGACACGGATGATTTTGTTTTCTTTCACGTGATACGTGAGCTGGCAGCCTACGCCGCAATACGGGCACACGCTATCGACTTTTTTATCCGCGACAATTTCGTAAGCTGCCTTCGCGGGGGCGAGCGCGCCGGTGGGGCACGCTTGCACGCATTCGCCGCAGGCTACGCATGTGGAGGCACCCATCGCGTCATCTTGGTCGAACACGATTTTTGAATGTGCGCCGCGCATCGCATAGCCGATCACATCATTCGCCTGCTCTTCGCGGCAGGCGCGCACGCAGCGCGTGCATTGGATGCAGGCATCGAGATTCACCGACATGGCGGGGTGCGAAATATCGGGGGCTACTTTGGCGCGCGCTTGGAAGCGGGAAGTTTTTACGCCGAGCGTGTTTGCCCACTTGGTAAGCTCGTTCTCGCCGGGTTTGTAGTCTTTGACGGGAGCATCGGCGACGAGAAGCTCCATCACCATTTTTTGCGAATGCAGCGCACGTGGCGAATTGGTGGTGACTTCCATGTTGTTCGATGGATGACGGCAGCAGGACGGCGCTAATACGCGCTCACCCTTCACCTCGACCACACACGCGCGGCAGTTGCCATCGGGGCGATAGCCGGGCTTGTAGCAAAGATGCGGGATGTCCTTGCCGTGTTCTTTGGCAATCTCGATCAAGGTCTGATCTTCAAAGGCCGAAATTTTTTCACCGTCAAGGGTGAATTCGATAACTTTACGTTCGGTGATGGGTTCGGCGAGCATGTTCATGGGGCACTCTCTCAATCTTGTCGCCCCGGATTTAGTCCGGGGCCTAATTTTCGTTTTCGCAGCAAGATGCAAACTTGGATCCCGGCCTTCGCCGGGACGACAATTAAACTAATGAAAATTTATCAAGCAATCTCGTGTGCAAAATGTTTAATCACGCATCGAATCGGGTTCGGTGCTGCTTGACCGAGCCCGCAGATCGAGGCATCAACCATCGCCTGTGAAAGCTCTTCAAGCAAACCCGTTTTCCACTTTGATTCAGCGAGCAACTGCACCGCCTTCTCAGTCCCCACGCGGCAGGGCGTGCATTGCCCGCAGGACTCGTCGGCAAAAAACTTCATCAGGTTCAGCGCGGCATCGCGCGCTTTATCGTGCTGCGAGAGGACTACCACGGCAGCGGAGCCGATGAAGCAGCCATAGGGCTGCAAGGTATCAAAATCGAGCGGGATATTGCCCATGCTGGCCGGCAAAATACCGCCCGATGCACCACCCGGAAGGTAAGCGTAGAGCGTGTGGCCATCCACCATGCCGCCGCAATATTCGTCGATCAGCTCGGTGACGGTGATACCGGCGGGCGCCAAATGCACACCCGGTTTTTTCACGCGGCCCGAAACCGAAAACGAGCGCAATCCCTTGCGATCATGCCGCCCGTGGCCAGCAAACCAAGCAGCACCTTTGTCGAGAATATCGCGCACCCAATAAAGGGTTTCAAAATTATGCTCAAGCGTGGGCCGACCAAACACGCCCACCTGCGCCACATACGGCGGACGCAGACGCGGCATCCCACGTTTACCTTCGATAGATTCGATCATCGCGGATTCTTCGCCGCAGATGTAGGCACCGGCACCGCGACGTAGCTCGATCAGCGGGAGCGGGTGGCCAGCGGGTGGGTTCTTTTTGAGTGCGGCAATTTCAGCTTCGAGCAACGCGCGGCACTGGTGGTATTCGTCGCGCAGATAGACGTAGCAAGCACTGGTGCCCACGATGTGTGCGGCAATCAACATACCTTCGAGGAAACGGTGCGGATCGCGCTCAAGATAATGGCGATCCTTAAACGTGCCCGGCTCGCCTTCGTCGATATTCACCGCCATGATGCGCGGGGCCGCCTCACCACGCACGATGCGCCACTTGCGCCCGGTGGGGAAACCCGCGCCACCGAGGCCACGCAGGCCGGAGTGCTCCATCTCTTTGATGGTGGATTCGATGTCGCGCTTACCGGAAACCACATCGGCGTAGAGCTTATAACCACCGGCATCCTGATACGCCTTGTAACCGAGGTGATTAGCTGGAAGTGCGCGCCCCGCCTTGGTTTCCACGGCTTTTGTGATTTTCTCAATGCTCGCGTAGCCCACTTCGTTCTGCCCCACGCACACGGCTGGGGCTTCGCTGCAACGGCCTAAACACGGTGCCGCGACGACCCGCACGCCTTTACCCAAAATGCCGGGAAGTTTTGCGAGCAACTCTTCGCCCCCGGCCATCGCGCAAGAGAGCGTTTCACACACACGCACGGTGAGTGCAGCCGGTGCGGCTTCGCCCTCACGCAGCACGTCGAAGTGGTGGTAGAAGGTGGCGACTTCGTACACCTCGGTCTGCGCGAGCTTGAGCGCTTCGGCCAGTGCGGCAATATGGGCCGCCGAGATCGCGTGGAATTTATCTTGGATCTGATGCAGGTATTCGATCAGCAAATCGCGGCGCGGCGCGCCGAATGGCGAGGCTGCGAGCAGCGCCGCAATTTCTGCGCGCGCGGTTAGATCAATTTGGCGACCCTTGGGGGTCGAGCGCGCCTTGAGCGCTCCGCGCACTTGGGCTAGGGGAATAGCAGTGTGGCCAGTCATTGAGACCATCTCCAAAACGTAAATCGATGAGCGCAACGCATGGAGGCGTAGTGCGAGTCAGATACACAGGGCTGGTGGTAGCTCAACAGCGGGTGCACGGGGAATAGAGCAAGGATAGTGCCGATTTTACACGGGTGCCGTGACGGGCATCAAGACCGCGTAAGGACGAGTAAACGTAGAGTTTGCTGGGGCGTGCGTCTAGCAACGCTATAGTCCGTTTGGAAACACTACTGTGCCTCGCAGGGCGAAACGAAACGCAATGTTGGCTCGTCAAAATGAATACCGCGCCCAAAATAGGTCAGTGCGTCTTGGTCGAAATTGATACGGTATAATACCGTACCAAATACCTATTCAACGGATTTCCAATGACTGCTATTGCAAGATTCGACTTAAAACTGGACAGCGCTGAAAAGGATATCGTCGCGCGCGCTGCGGCATTGATGGGCACGACGATGGCCGGGTTCGTTCGCTCGGCGGCCAAAGAAAAAGCCACGGCGTTGCTCGCGCAAGAAACCCGCGTAACTTTCTCCGAGCGCGATTTTCAAGCATTCGCCAAAGCACTGAATAAACCCTTCGCGCCCAACGCTGCCATGAAAAAAGCGCTTACCACCGCAGGCAAAGTTAAGCGTGCTTGAAGAGGAAGCGCTGGATGTTAAGCGACATGATCGCGCCGGCTTTCGCTGTGGTGTTGCCGCACTCGACGACTATCTCAAGCACTTCGCAGTCCAGCACACCAAGAAGGGCATTACCGTGGTGCGCGTGCTTGTGGATGCGGCAAGCCCCCGCGAAATCCTCGGATACTACAGCCTCGGTGCGGCACAGATCGACGTGGCTGTGTTGGACGACAAAACCAAAAAACAATTACCGCGCTTCCCCGTTCCCTGTTTTCGCATGGGCCGCCTCGCGTGTAGTGTGGATCACCAAGGCAAAGGCATTGGCCGCGCACTCATGGGCTGCGCGGTTGAGCGTTGCCTTGAAGCGAAAAAACAAGTAGCGGCCTACGCGCTGATTGTGGACGCGAAGGATGCGAAGGCAAAAGCGTTTTACGAGCACTATGGATTTACGGCGTGCCGCGATAATGCGCTAACGCTTTATTTGCCGTTGGGGGCTGCGGGCGGGTGATGAGACGCGTGATGGCAGCGTTCGGAAAGATAGAAATGCGCCAAAACGCTAGAATCCACGCGGCTTTTGAGCCATTGGTCGCGTTTTTTATGTGCGACTCACAACCATTGTCATGCCCAGTGCATCCGAGGCATCTGCTGTTTGCGGGCACTCGTGGCGCGCCACTGAAAAGCATGCCCCTCTGCTGCGCGCAAGATGACAAGTTTGGCGCGCCACTACCTGAAGCACGTAAGTTGGGCAGGAATCATCTGCCCAACATTCGCATTTACGCCGTTACGGATGTTGGGCTTGATGAAACTAGCCCAACCTACCGCGCTTGGGCTAGAGGAATAGCAGTGTGGCCAGTCATTGACCATCTCCGAAACATAAAGCGATGAGCGCAACGCATGGAGGCGTGGGCGAGTCATGTACGCGCGCTGGTGGTAGCTCAACAGCGGGGGTACGAGGGGAAACCAAACTACGACGCGGGTAAAACAGCATCAAAGTGAGGATAACGTGCAGTTTACACGGGTACGATGACGGGCATCAAATTGGGGGGATTGCCCGGGCTCTCTAGCGGGGAATACCCGGTGGCGTGACACAAAAAACGCCGAAGACTCGCGCTCGCTACCGTCGCCCATAACCGCGCAATAGCGCTTTGATGTCCAACGATAAATTTCGGTACGCAACTCCAATAAGTCGTTTGTCCTGGTCGAGCAGAATCCCCGCGTTCTTCCCATACCATGTGAGATCGTAGTTCGATTCGAATTGCAAAATGATTGCGTCGTCAAAGAGCGTCAGCACAGGCGAGGCATCGTGCGACCCGCACAGGTATGCGTCACCCTCCCACAATTCGGTAGTAAAAACTGGAATGCTGGCCTCCGGCTGCGATTCACTGACTATTTGATCGGCGCTTCCCGCCACCAGCACCCGCTCCACGGTAAGCGGGATTTCAACCCCATCGATCAATGGAAAGTCCGCGCGAAATCGCAACTCGATCTCTTGTGAGTTATAGACCCTGCTTTGCCTATCCACGGTTGATGACAAACGCGTGCAGTCCGAAATGCTCCAAAACAAGTGTGACGTGGGGCTATCCCCATATGCTGTGTCATGAATAGCGATGTGGGCGGGGCCTAGATCGTCAATGAGCGCCGCTTCAAAATTGGCAGAGCCGCGATAGAACCGCTTCAACTGAGGCGCAAAATTCATCGCGTACGCCTATTAACCATTCCCAAGAGCGTCCCCATGAATTCCGCAAGCTACTTCAGCAAGCGTGGCTGGCCAGCTTGTTTTTCGCGCAGCTTTTGACCCGTAGGCGCTCTCAGCGCTTTCAAGTAGCGGTGTGCTTTCGACGCTGTATCTCCGTCAGGAACTCTTACACTGCCGCTGCAATCCTGCGGATCATCATTCTTGTCCAAAAATAAAATCCATTCTTCGCCAACCAACAGGGGCGCGCTCCAAAAGCTACGGTTTAACGTGAGTTCGCCGACTCGACGATTTCCTTTGAATACTTCGTGGACAACAATAAATATTTGCCCCCTGTATTCGCTGGTCGCATCGTCCTTAGGTGCGGAAGCGAGGTCGTTGTTATCGCAAGCGGACTTCGCATCACCTTTTTCTGCTACTTTTTCCAATTCGCCGACTACCGTTGCGCGAACAACCGCGTCTGCGCGCGCTCTGTACCAAGCCGCTGCCCGCGTGTCGAATTGCTGACGGGTCGCGCCGCTAACTTCCGGCGGCCCGCAACTATGTGCAAAATTTTCGCCGGATGCCAGCGCACATAAGGCTGCAAGAATTAGGTGGAGTCGCATGGGCTACTTTGGTTCTAAGATAATAGCGGCATGTTGATCGCGTCACACAATGCTGTCAATATCAACGAGCGCGTGTTTGCCTTTTTGCCTTGTTGTTGCATCGCTTCCAAATGCCACTTGCCAGCTAAGGTTCACGAGCGTGCTTCGGTCTCGCTGCGAGCAAAGCATTCAACGCCAAACAGCACGACACACGCCAACCGAAAGGACAAACCCATGACCACCAACACCGTCCACCTCCACCGCGTCCTCCGCGCCCCGCCTGAGCGTATCTATCGGGCATTCCTAAGCCCCGACGCGATGGCGAAGTGGATTCCGCCGTATGGTTTCACGTGTACCGTTCACCATATGGATGCGCGTGTAGGTGGCACGTTCAGAATGTCGTTTACGAATTTCGGTACCGGCAACGGCCACGCGTTTGGTGGCGAGTATTTGGAGCTTATCCCGAACGAAAAACTCCGCTACACTGATAAATTCGACGACCCGAACTTACCGGGTGAGATGCAGGTGACGGTGCTGCTCAAAAAAGTCTCCTGCGGCGCTGAGGTGCGAATCGAGCAGGCGGGGATTCCCGCGATGATCCCGCTTGAGATGTGCTACCTGGGTTGGCAGGAGTCGCTGACGCAGTTGGCGACACTGGTGGAGCCGGAGATTCCGGGGTAAAGCGAAGGTGCAACGCAGATCAAGGAGCCGTTCGCCAAGACATATTGTTGCCATTTTCAATAACAACACCATCTGAAGGTACATGTCGGATCAGGGTAAAAAAAACATACATGTCCGAGGCGGCGCCAAACGCATTAAGCACGGAACACCACTGCAAGAGCGGGGGAGGCGAACCGCCGAAAAACGCAATCAGCAGCGGGCCAAAAGAAATGACCAAGAACGGCAGCAGCAGTACCCACAAGAACCTGTTCCGCTTTAGTGGCAATCGATATAGCGCGTAGGGTGACCCCCGCTCCACCCAAATCCCGGCGACTGCGTTTCCATCAAAACCCAGCTTTGGGAAGCCTGCGAGGTGACAGCTCTCGTGTCCGACGACGAGGATCAGTAGCGCCGCTATTAGCTCTGGGAAGCTTGGACTACCGAGGGGAAGCGATCCCGGGAGAGCCAGCGTCCATAGCAGCGCGAATATTCCTGCAATGGATATTCCCAAGCCGACGGAAATAAAAAAGGGGCGCTCACCAAAAACGCTGAGGTGATGCCATTCGGCTGCATTCTCTTCAAGCGTGGGAGGTGGTGCGCCCAACCGGTATCGCAACATTTTTCGCCCTCATCAAATTCAACGCGCCGAGGAAAAGGTGTGCTGGGCACCGCAATTTTGGTGCCCAGCCGATGACTCTAGGCTACTTTCCTCCCTCTTGTAGCTTTTCAATTCCGGCGTTAATCACGGTGCCAACGCCATAACCCACTGCGAATGCTAATCCAAAAAGGCTAAAAATTCCGCCGGAAACTTCCTCGACTTCAATTGCTGATATTTCACGCATGGTTTTCTCCATAAGGGTTCGCAGCCATTTAGCTGCACCCAAACTTTCACATCGGCCGCGGACTCTGTATATCAGCCGAACGGCGTATTTTGTATACGCCGTTCGGCGTATTTGCAAAGCCCGTTGAGCATATCGTTTCCTGTTGGCGCAGTTGGCGACACTGGTGGAGCCGGAGATTCCGGGGTAGCGCCTAAATCTTCAAACCCAACCGCACCGCCTGATCTATCGCCGTCTTCGCATCCAGTTCCCCGGCTTCAAAAAGTAAGAGGCAAAGCCTGTCCTTTCCCAGACGTGGGCTCGCAGCCTCTGTTTTTCAAAGGGCTGGCGTAGGATGGTGCCGGTGACGACGCGTTGCGTGTCGCGAACGATTCTGTGAAGGCAGGAGGCAGAAAAATGAGTGACCGAATTACCGTTGACCCTTTGGTATGTCATAGCAAGCCGTGCATTCGCGGCCTGCGCTAGACGGTGGAAAACATTCTGGAATGGCTAGCCAGTGGCATGACCACGGAGGAGATTCTGGCCGACTACGAAGATCTTGAGCGCAACGATATTTTGGCGGTGTTGGCGTACGCCGCGCGTCTCACGCACGTTAACCGGCTGGAACATTTGGCTGCATGAATCAAGCTGCGGAAACGCTCTACCTCGCCAGCGTAACCCGGCCGCGCTACTCTTTGGCATCGGCGCACTCCCCGCCGGTAAGCGCAGGAACAGATTGGCGCAAACGCTTGATGGCCTCACCGCACAATTCAAACATCGGGTGTTGCCATTCGATGCCGATGCCGCCACGCACTACGCCGCCCTTGGCCGTGGAGGCCAGAGCCAAAGGGCGCGGATTCCCGTCGCCGGACGGCTACATTGCGGAGATTGCCGTGTCGCGCGGTTTTATCGTCGCCTCGCGCGACACGGCTCCCTACGAGGCCGTAGGGGTGCCGGTCACGAATCCGTGGGAAGCGTAGGGCCACTAGGATTGATGCGTGCAAAAATGCCCACTCTGCCCACTTGCTAGTCCAATTCCCATGACCCAACCCCTCCCCCCCGGCCAACGAGAGCGCTCTTCGTTCCCACGATTCGGCCTCACCCAATTCGCGCGTCGCTTTCCTGCTGAGACATCGCGCATTGATCTCGATATTCTCGGCGGTGTGGAACATGAGCTTCACCTACGCGATGCGCTCGCTGGGTTGCCACCAGTCGAGCAGATCAGCGATTTTCATTGCGTGACCACGTGGAGCTATCGATCACTGCGCTGGGGCGGGGTGCGCTTTGTTGATTTCTATGAGCGCGTCATTGTGCCGAACGCAGGTCCGCGCGCAGAGGCAACACTCGTCGCCCTACGCGGCCAAGACGGCGCGCGTACCGGCATGAGCTTGATCGACCTGCTAAGTCCCGATGTGTTGCTCGCTAATACGCTGGATGGCAAACCGTTAAGCATCGCGCACGGCGCACCGCTACGCTTGATTGCACCCCAGCACTATGGGTACAAGTCGGTGAAGCACCTTTGCCGAATGGAATTCACGACTGAGGCCGCTGGCTATCGCGTGTCGGGGTTACGATTCATGGATCACCCACGCGCGCGCGTGGCGCTGGAGGAGCGTGGGCGTGTGGTGCCGGGGTGGTTGCTTCGGTATTTGTATCGGCCGTTGATTGGGGGGACGGTGGCGAGGTTTGCGGAGGAATTGGCGCATCACGAGGAGACCCGATGCGATGACCAGCCGACTGCGTAGACCTTCCTGTGGCGACGTGCGCCAAAATTTCCAAATGGAGCGATTTGAGAATACCGCCTAGCCTTATCGTCTCATCGCCGGTTTTGTTCTACCTTTTCAAGATTGCTTACTCTATCGATGTCTCAACCTATTCGCCCAACATACTCCGCACGATGACAAAACGATCCCGCAAGAAAAACGCTGCGGCAAATACTGAACAATCGTCTAAAGCCCAGCCATCACAGCCTTGGTACAAAACAGTGTGGTTTATTGTGTTTACAGTATGCCTGGTGGGATATGCAATCGCACAACATGGGCCAACGATGTTACAGAATCTCCGTAAAGTGCCGGCTGAGTTTTCTGCCACTCTAGATCAATACTTAAGTTGGCTCAAAGAAGACGAAAAGTGGACAGGGCGCTGGTCAACATTTCCAGAGGGTATTGTCAATATAGCCGACATGAAGCTGTCGGAAGGTGTTGATCTCAAGATCTCAATCACCTCAAAGAGTGGTGAAATTGATGGTCAAATTTCAACTGGCTCTATGTGCAAAAACATGCGGCACTTTGACTTCTTGTTGCTCCGGGGCAAGGTCGATGGAAGCATGGCGCGCGTTTCGGTTTGGGACACACTTGGTGGAGAGTCAGTCACCTTCGCCTATCTTGAGCTAGTCCGCGAAGCCGATGTCATCACCGTCAAACCAATCTCTGGTGGGACAGATTGGCTCACAGTCGGCGCACGGATTGGCAAGCATCCGACCTCAGATGAAGGCCTGCCTTTCCACACCTGTGATCGGGGATCGAATAGTTCCGGCGACCTGACGAAGAGACTCTAACTTCTACCAGATGCTTCAGAGAGCTTGTTATCCGCGACGAAAAGCAGATCCTTCGGCTGCGCTCAGGATGACATTTGTTAGTTTGACGCGGATAGTTAACGCAGTCGTAAAGTTCAGAAAACCCTAAATCCTCCCCGCCAACCGCACCGCCTGATCTATCGCCCGCTTCGCATCCAACTCCCCCGCTTCAAAAGCACCGCCGATCAAATGCGTTTTGATGCCTGCTGCTTCAAGCGGGGCAACGAGCTCGCGGAGTGGCTCTTGGCCGGTGCAGAGCACGATCGTATCGACTTCGAGCAGTGTGGGCTTTTCGCGTTTTTCGCCGAACGAAATATGCAGGCCGCGTGCGTCGATGGCGTCATAGTTTGCCCCGGCGATCATTTCTACTTTTTTCTTTTTGAGTGCGGCGCGGTGAATCCAGCCGGTGGTTTTGCCGAGGCCTTTGCCTAGCGCACTCGCTTTGCGTTGCAGTAAAAAAACCTGCCGCGTCGGTGGCGAAACGTCCGGCTTCACGAGCCCACCGCGTGCGCTTGCGGGGTCGCCCACGCCCCACTCTTTCTTCCACGTTTCGATATCGAGTGTGGGCGAATGATCTTCAACTAAAAATTCAGCGACATCAAAACCGATGCCGCCTGCACCGACTACGGCGACGCGTTTACCGACCAGTTTTTTGTGTAGCAGCACGTCGATGTAGGAGAGCACATTTGGCCCGTCCTGCCCGTGGATATTGGGCTTTCGGGGTGTGACACCGGTTGCGATGACGACTTCGTTGAAGCCTTTAAGCTCTTCTACGCCGACGCGTTTGTTGAGCGTGAGCGTTACGCCGGTGGCCTTGATGCGATTCGCAAAGTAGCGCAGGGTCTCATGAAACTCTTCTTTGCCGGGGATCGCTTTGGCCATGTTGAATTGCCCGCCAATCTCGCTGGCGGAATCAAATAATTCCACGGCGTGCCCACGCGCGGCGAGCTCGGTCGCGCAGGCGAGCCCCGCAGGCCCCGCACCAACGACGGCGATTTTTTTCTGCGTCACAGCCTTCACAAAAATCATTTCCGTTTCGTGGCAGGCACGCGGATTCACTAGGCAGGAAGCCAACTTTTGGCTAAACACATGATCGAG
>JAYVGG010000248.1:0-3443 GCA_043772475.1 Burkholderiales bacterium | reverse complement strand
AAACCCTTTTTGTTGTTCTTAACTACCCGCACCGACCAAAAAACAATTGATATCGCGACCCTTGCGAAGCTAGAAACGGCTGTACGTAATAACTTGCAGTACCCCGATTTCTGCAAGCGCCTCCATACCGAATTCGATGTGCCTGCTCACGACGTAAACGAGTTGGTGACGGACAGTGTAGTTCCTAATCGGTGGAACCCAAGCACGCTCTCTAGATTCGTGTCAGTCGCTCTAGGAAAGTGGTTACTTGGGCGTCTCTGGAACGGGCATCCAAGGTGGAAACTCCGCTTGGTTGATAGCTGCGAATACAAGGTTCACTCTGATAGGGATATGCTTTCAGTAAGTTTTGTGTGTGAGCAAGTCCTAACGCCGGTGGCCGATTCGAGCAAACTTTCGTCGCACATATCTACAAATTCTCTGTCATCAGCAACTGAGTGTTCCCTCGCTCTTAACTTACTTGACGATTGTAGGGCAACGTTTGACTTGGACAAAAAAATAGCTGCCGACAACGATTTGCATACTGGTTTGATTGACAGATGTGCAGTCCTGATGGAGGGTGCGGGGTATCCTGCCGCAGATTACAAAAAATACTTCCGTCTAAGATGACGCATCAAAGCAGCATAAACGGCAATCATTAATGGGGCTCATAAGTGTGATGGTGAAAGACCTGACTCAATACTGTTCGGTTAGACACCATTTTGGCACTTCGAGAATTGGAAATAGCATTGAAAAATCAAGCTGTTAACATCAAATTTTTCATGCTTGGTATTCGCTAACCGAACAGTATTGAGACCTGACTGGCACCCTAAACAGCACCCCCACAAAACCAATACGCGCCACCGCAGACGAACTCACGCAAAACTGCCCGTTACCTTTATCTAGATTTTTTAACCCACGGCGCCCGCCTGCCGACGCACTCTTCCAGCATGTCCATTTCATCATCCGTGTGCGTTTCAAAAGGTGCTGCGAGTATATAAGCGCCGTTTGCATCGGGCTTGTAGCCAATGAGGCGCGGGTTGTGACGGGTTGACTCGATCCACTCGCGCTGCATCGGTGCATCGTTAACGTTGAGTTCGGTTTTGCCCCAGCAGGTGCAAAAGTAGGTTCCCTCGCCGCGGGTTTCCATATAGATGCCCGTGCCGCGAATGCCGATCGTGGCGTTTAAGGTGCGAAGCCGTACCGGTGTGCCGGTACGAAACGTGGCCCCGAGCGCGCCGGAGACGAGTTTCAGAAAGCCAAATCCAAAATCGCTCTTGGCCTTTGGTGCTTCGATCAAGACTTCGCTTCGGCTACGCAGCATGAAGGCGCTCGTGCCCGCTACAAAGACGATGTAGCCATCGGCACCCGCCGTGACGACATCGCCCGGATTGATGGACGAATCTTGCGTGGCTTTGACACCGTTAATTTTGACGTTGCCACGCAGGATGTGGATTTGCCGCTCACGTGCCAGCACCTGCCACGGCAGCAGGAGGCCAGCACCGGCAAATAACACCTGTTTGCCAAAGTTGCGGCGCGCCGGCTGTAGACGCGCGCCAAGGTAGTCAGATTGCGCTTCATCTTGCGCGCTATGGGTGAGGTTGGTTGTACGAGATGTCGGCACTTTTTCACTCCGGAAGTTGGCGTTGATGTGGGTTCACATTGCGCTCCTTGGTGTTTACGGTTGGAGCGCGCACTCGGATGCAGCGTCGGCACCTAGGCGCGCGAATGCACAAAAACCCGAAACCCCGCGCAAGCATAAAAGGGATCAAACTATTATGCTAAACCCCAATAACCACGCCTCTTTCCAGCCATTGGCTTAACGGGGCCAGCTTCGCATTTCACCCTGTGGCATCAACGCACCTTACCCACCATTGCCGTTCGCAGAATGTTGTTGAGTCTGCTTTGGTATCCCTTGCCTTCCGCCTTTAACCAGTCCAACACATCCGCGTCTATTCGCACGGTGAGTTGGCGCTTTAGCGGGCGATAGAACTGGCCACGGGTTGCACCCTTCCAATCCGTGGCGGTGGTCGTGGGCAGATCGCTGAAATCAATTTTGCGTACTGGCTTTGCCGCTAACGCTGCCAGCTCTTTGCGAACCGCCCTAGGTAGCTTGCTCATAAATTTTCCTTTCAGTTTTAGTGGCGCGTCGCGCCGAAATGATTCGAATATGCTCGGCTTCTGCACCGGTTTCATGCCACGTGTGGGCGACGAGGATGAGCGCCAAATCGCCGACCATCCCAACCGTCTGCCAACGCACTTCGCCACTCTCAATGCGATCTTGCCGGGAAACATGAAGAGGATCGTCAAATACCAGCATGGCGAGGTCGAAGCTCATACCGTGCTTTTTCAGATTGGCCAGGCTCTTGTGCTTATCCCATGAAATCATGGCGTTACATCCACTATTTGTAGTTACATAATTATAACTACAAATAGACAACCCGCGCGGTGACGCGACAAGCGTAACCCGCGACCGCATCAACGACCGCGCAGCGCTCGCTACAACGTGTAAATGCGGGAGTCGTCATTACGCCAAACCCCAATGGCCACGACGCTTTCGGTGCATAAATGTAAATGTAGAAATGGCATCAGACTATTTTCCCACCCGGCCCGAAAGCGAGCCTCGATTTGACACACCCCCTTGCCATCCTTCCCCCCGAGGGAGGAAGGCGCGCAGCTATCTTGGTTTGCTCGAAGGATCACATCGCCACATGCCAAGCGCCAAACCGCGCCATTGCGACTCACCAAATTGCGAAGCACTACACGGGTGAACATCGCGTCAGCGCTTGGGAGGCGCGTGCAGGTTGAGTTGAGGCGGCGTGAAAAATGCGTGCCTAGCCACTTCTATTCGCTTTTCCTCACGCGAGAAATACGCTCCTTCAGCCCGGCTTTGGCGGATAAACCGCAGGAACATAGGTGTCAGGCGCACCGGGGGGAATGGGTGGTGCCGCTTTTAGCGAGCTTTGAAACGCGTCAATCATTTTCCTAATCGGCCCGCGCACCCAGCCTTGGGTGCTGCTGACATCGGATTCTTCTTTCGGGTCTTGCACTAGGTTAAAGAGATAGGGGGTTTCGAGGTGCTTCGCCCCCGCATTGGGCTCCACCTCCCAGACGATGTGCATTTTCCAGTCGCGCCACTTGGCGGCGCGTAGTTCGTTTTTGATGAAATACACAAATCCTTCGCGTGCGGATTTTTCTGTTTTGCCGGTGAGAAACGGGAGTTGGTTGATGCCGTCAATCGGTCTATCGGCGGGCACATCGGCACCGGCGACGGCGGCTAAGCTTGGGAATAAATCCACCACATGGACGATCTCGTTTGAGACGCTGCCGGGCGCGATATGCCCCGGCCAGCGCGCGATGAACGGGACGCGTAGAGCACCCTCCATCGCCGTGTGGTAGGTGCCCGTCCACATCCCTGCACTGCCGCGCCAGGGCCTGCGGTACTCGGGGCCGTTGTCGCTGGCAAA
>JAYVGG010000247.1:0-8368 GCA_043772475.1 Burkholderiales bacterium | reverse complement strand
TTTATGGGCAAATATCAAGACCTGACCCCGATGGAGCCGGGCGCAGCGCCGGTTACCAGTAATGCCAACACCGTAAAACTAAGCCAAGAAGAATCACTGCAAGCAATCTCGGCAATCGCGATGCGCTGTGGCGGCTGCGGCGCGAAAGTGGGGGCGACGGTGTTGTCACGTGCGTTAAGTAATCTCCACCCGGTTGATCGCGACGATGTTGTGATTGGCTTGAAAGACCCGGATGATGCCGCCGTGGTGCGCGTGCCGCCGGGTAAAGCGATGGTGCATTCGGTAGATTTTTTTCGCGCCTTTATTGATGACCCGTATATCTTTGGCAAGGTGGCTGCGAACCACGCGCTGGGCGATATTTGGGCGATGGGAGCCCTGGCGCAGTCGGCGACCGCTGTCGTCACCGTGCCGACGGGTTTGGAATCAAAAGTAGAAGACGTACTCTTCCAAATGATGACCGGCGCGCTCGAAGTATTGAACGAGGCCAACTGCGCGTTAGTGGGCGGGCATACCGGTGAGGGCAAGGAGTTAGCGCTCGGCTTCGCGGTGAATGGCTTAATCGACGATGACCCTGCCAAAATATTGCGTAAGGGCGGCATGAAGCCGGGCGACGTGTTGATTTTGACGAAGCCAATTGGCACCGGCACGCTGTTCGCCGCCCACGCACGCTTGGCCGCGAAGGGCCGCTGGATTGATGCAGCGCTTAAGTCGATGGTGGTCTCAAATCGCTTGGGAGCCGCGTGTTTATTCGAGCATGGCGCGACCGCCTGCACCGATCTCACCGGCTTTGGGTTACTCGGCCACTTGGTAGAAATGACGCGGCCTTCTGGTGTGGATGCTGAGCTTAATCTCACGAGCCTACCGATCTTAGACGGCGCAGAAGAGTGCGTTGCTGCGGGCATCGTTAGCTCGCTGCAAGGTGCTAACGTGCGGCTCAGGCGCGCGCTACGCAATCAAGCCGAGATGGTGAAGCATCCGCGTTACCCACTGATATTTGACCCGCAAACTGCTGGTGGTCTGCTCGCGAGCGTGCCGGCGGATCGCGTGGAGGCCTGTATCGCGGCGCTGCGCGCGCTGGGCTACACACATACGGTCGCGATTGGGCGGGTGGTGGCCGATAGTGGGTTGTTGGAGCCGATTGTTTTGACGGTGTGAGGGCTGGGAAACCGCGCCGTTATTGGCGTTTCAGCGCATTAAACAAACAAAAACGCCCCAAGAATGGGGCGTTTTTTTATTTGGTGGCCCGGGGCGGAATCGAACCACCGACACAAGGATTTTCAATCCTCTGCTCTACCGACTGAGCTACCGGGCCATTTGTACTAGGCTTACTGCTGCTACTTAAACAATCAATCCTCTGCTCTTCCAGCCACGGCATTGCATTGCCGTGCCGTTCGTCAGGCGTGAAGCAGTGCTTCACGAAACCCCTGACTCACCCGACTGAGCTACCGGGCCATTTCTTGCGTTGCGAGCGTGCGCTACTTGAAGCGAAGCCCATCATTATAGTGGATGCCGCTGACAAAGCCAAATCGGCGTTAAAGCACGCGTTAAAGCACGCGTTAAATCGCGAATACTTTCGTGAGCATCGCCCCCGCCGCCACGATGAGAAGTGCCGCAAAGCCGCGCTGGATAACGATTTCGGGCAATCGTGGGGCAAGTTTTCGGCTGGCCATCACGCCTGCTACCGTGGCGAGCGCGAACCATCCACTATTGGGCCACGCCATCGGCAGGCCGTGCGCGAATGCGCTCACGACGCCACCCACGCTCACGAGTGCTATCACCATGAGCGAGGTAGCGACGATTTGGTGCATTGACAGTGTGGTGAAGCGTTTTAGCAGCGGCACCAAGACGAAGCCGCCGCCCACGCCGAGTAAGCCCGCTGCGAACCCGGTGACAGCCCCCATGAGACCCAACAAAAGCGTGGTGGAAGCCGTCCACACGAAGCGGCCGGTATCGGGGTGAAGTGATGCTTGCAGGCTATGCTCCGCGCGGGCCGCGTCGGGCCGCTTAAAGAACTTGAACGCAATCCAGAGCAGCAAACCCGCAAACATGATTTTTAGCGCCCGCTCCGGCGTGTGATGCGCGACACCTAGGCCGAGTGTGGCCATCGGAATCCCTGTCGCCGCCATCCAAATCGCCGCGCGGTAGCGTGCGATCTTGCGCCGTAGGCTATCGAGGGTGCCGATCGAAGCACCGCTCGCCACCGCCACGAGGGCGATGGGCGCGGCCTCGGTTACGCTAAAGCCCATGATGCCTACCAACGCTGGAACCGCAAGCACACCGCCGCCTGCGCCGGTGAGGCCCATAACGGCACCCACGAGTAAACCTAGCGCAGCGTAGGTCAACATTACGCAGCCGTATGGGCGGGCGCGCTAGGCACGAGCCATGTGAAAGCGCCCATACCGATCACCATCGCCGTCACGAATGCCGCACCCTTAACCGACCCCGCACCGAGCAACACCAGTGCTGGCCCCGGGCAGATGCCAGCGATGCCCCAACCGATGCCAAATAAGGCGCTACCGATGATGAGCCGCCTATCGACTTCGCGGCTAGTGGGGATTTGCATCGCGTCGCCCAAGAGTGCGTGTGGACGTTTGCGCGCGAGCAAAAACCCGACAGCCGATGCGGCAATACCGCCCACCATGACAAGCGCTAATGAGGGATCCCACGCACCCGCAAGATCGAGAAACGCGAGCACCTTGGCGGGATTTGCCATGCCAGCGATGATGAGGCCGATGCCAAAAATAAGGCCCGCTACAAATGCAGAAAAAGCTTTCATTTACGCCCCCATCACATGACGAACGACAAACACACTCGCAAAGCCCGTCGCCATAAACGTGAGTGTTGCCACCAAAGAGCGCGGTGACAAGCGTGAAAGCCCACACACGCCATGCCCGCTGGTGCAGCCGGCACCATAGCGCGTGCCGATGCCGACCAATAAACCAGCAAAGACAATGGCAAGAAACCCAGTATCTACGCGGCTTTCAGGCAGTTTTGCGAAAAGCCCATAGGCGATGGGTGCCGCCATGAGGCCAACCATAAACGCGATGCGCCACCCGGCATCACCCGCAGCGGGTTTGAAAAGCCCGCCGAGGATGCCGCTAATACCGGCGATGCGGCCATTGAAAAGTAGCAGCCAAGACGCCGCCGTGCCGATCAAGACACCGCCCGCGAGTGCGGCATACGGGGTAAAACTTTGCCAATCAATACTCATAGAGTCCTCACGGTTTAGGGCAATACAGGTTGTACAAAACTTTTAATAGTGCCAAGACTTGCGGGTTATCAATCGAATAAAAAATGTATTTACCCTCGCGACGGGTAGCGACCAAATTTTCCGCTCGCAATACACCAAGCTGCTGCGAGAGGCTCGGCTGGTGCAGATCGAGTAATTCTTCGAGCTCGCCGACCGAGCGCTCGCCTTGGCTTAGCTCACAAAGCAGCAACAGGCGATCTTCGTTGGCGAGTACGCGCAGCATGGCGGTGGCCTCACCGGCGGCCGTCCGCATGAGGGCAGGGTTGAGGGTGGTGCGCTTCATTTCAGCGGACGTAAAATAATATACATATTTACATTATATTGGCATGTATAATAAATAGCAACGTTATCTCGCATCTGGATCATCATGAACCCACAAGTAGAGCCCTTCTTCGACCCCATCACCGGCACGGTGAGCTACGTCGTTTATGACGCGCCCCAAGGCCATGCCGCCATCATCGACCCGGTGCTGGGCTACGACCCAAAAGCGGCGCGCACCGACTCAGCGTTGGCTGAAAAAATCATCGCCTTCATCCATCAAAACGGCCTGAACACCGCGTGGATATTAGAGACCCACGCGCACGCCGATCATCTTTCAGCCGCACAGTATTTGAAATCTAAGCTCGGCGGAAAGATCGCTATCGGTGAGCATATTCAGCGTGTGCAGGGCGTTTTCAAAACCATGTTTAATTTAGAGCCTGCCTTTATCGCGGATGGTTCGCAGTTTGATCATCTATTGGCGGAGGACGAAATTTTTGCCATCGGCAAGCTTAGTGCCCAAGCCCTTTTCGTGCCCGGCCACACGCCCGCAGACATGGCGTATCGCGTGGGCGACACCGTATTTGTAGGCGATACCCTTTTCATGCCCGATGTTGGCACGGCGCGTTGCGATTTTCCGGGCGGCGATGCGCGCGCGCTCTACCAATCTATTCACAAAATTCTAGCCCTTCCGCCCACCACGCGTCTCTACGTGTGCCACGACTACCCGCCCGCGACACGCACCCCCGCGTGGGAGACAACGGTGGCGCGCCAGCGTGCAGAAAATATCCACGTGCGTGACGGCGTGAGCGAGCAACACTTTGTCGCGATGCGTACCGCGCGCGACCGAACGCTTGGCGCACCGGTGCTGCTATTTCCCTCGGTACAGGTGAATATTCGCGCTGGCGCCATGCCGCCAAGCGAGAATAACGGGGTAAGCTATCTCAAAATCCCCATCAACGCACTTGGAAACCCATGACCATCACAACCAACAAAGTCGCCGAAAATTTTTTCGTCGCCGCCCAGCTCAATGCGGACAGCATGAAAGATATCGCCGCGCAGGGCTTTCGCGCCGTCATCAATAATCGCCCCGATTTTGAAGAAGGCCCCAATCAACCCACCCACGCCTCGATCAAAGCTAGCGCCGAAGCGGCCGGATTACAGTACGCATTCGTGCCCATCCCACCTTCGTCTTTCACGCCCGCCGATGTGGCACTCATGCGCGCAGCACTCACGAATTTGCCGGGGCCAGTGTTGGCGTTTTGCCGCAGTGGACGACGCTCGGCTGCGTTGTTTCAGGCGGCGAAAGCCTAATAGCGGCGCGGTGTTTGATGATTCGAAAAAATCACAACTACCGCCATGACTTGCACTCACACCCGTTTAAAACATGACTAAAAATTCGCCCCAGAAAATCGCTACTCGCCTAAAAGAGAGTCAATGCGTCGAATGGAAAGAGACCTGGCGCGATGAATTCCTTAAATGGATTTGTGGCTTTGCAAATGCTGAAGGTGGGGTGCTGCACATTGGCCGCAATGACAAGGGCGTGGTGGTGGGTGCACCAAATATCGCCAAGCTCATGGAGGATATCCCCAACAAGGTGCGCGATATTCTGGGCATTCTGGTGAAGGTGAATTTGTGCAAAGAAGGCGGGCTTGAATACCTCGAAATTCGCGTAGACACCTACCCGTACCCCGTAAGTTTTAAAGGGGAATACCACTTACGCAGCGGTAGCACGAAGCAAGAACTGAAGGGTGCCGCACTAGATAAATTCCTACTGCGCCGCCAAGGCAAACACTGGGACGGCGTGCCGGTGCCGCATGTAACCGCGAAAGATTTATCTAAACCTGCCCTCGCAAATTTTCGAGCGCTTGCACGGCAAAGCGAGCGTCTAGATTCTGCAACCTTGCGCGAATCTGCACCTGCCCTCATTGAAAAGCTTCGTCTGCACGATGGCGCTTATTTGAAGCGCGCTGCGGTTCTGCTGTTTCATCCTGACCCAGAGCGGTTTGTTACGGCAGCTTTTGTGAAGATCGGGTTTTTTCGCACCAATACCGATTTGCTTTATCACGACGAGATTCACGGCGATCTTTTTTCGCAAGTCGCGCAGACGCTTGATTTGCTACTGACGAAATACCTAAAGGCGGGCATCACCTACAAGGGTCTTCAACGTCATGAAAGCTTGCCCGTGCCTGTTGCAGCGCTGCGCGAAGCAATTCTCAACGCGATCATCCATAAAGATTATTCGTCGGGTGCGCCAATTCAGATTAGCGTGTACCCAAATAAATTAATGATTTGGAACCCCGGTGAATTGCCGCTAGATTGGACGATAGCGAAATTGAAGGGGAAACATTCTTCACAACCTTTCAACCCTGATATCGCGAACGCATTTTTCCGCGCTGGCATGATTGAATCTTGGGGGCGTGGAGTAGAGCGTATGTTGGAGGCGTGTCGCTTGGCGGGAAGTGCGAAGCCGCGCTTTCGCTACGAGCGCACGGGGTTATGGATTGAATTCGCTTTTCCAAGCACGGTTGCGACGCTAAATGCCCTCACCAAGTTGGATGAAAAGTTGGATGAAAAGTTGGATGAAAAATTGGATGAAAAATTAGGCAAAAACCGCATTGCAATCTTGCGATTGATGCGCGCTACACCCCACATCACGGTAAGTGAGATCGCGGCAAAATTAAAGCTAAGCAGAACCGCAGCAGACAATAATATTCAGGCGCTCAAGGCCGCTGGCCTTCTTGTACGAATAGGTGCCGCTAAAGGCGGCTACTGGCAGGTCAAGGGGTAAGGCTTGCTATTGCGACTGAAGGTACCTACAGCCCCAAACCCCGCGCAAATACTAGGCTTTTAGTTACTAAGCAGCCGATTCACCGCCGCCAAATCATCCTCACCAAGCTGCCCGCTTGCCGCTTTCAAACGTAGCTGTGCGAGCACCGTGTTGTAGCGTGCTTGCTGCAAATCGCGGCGGGTTTGGAAGAGTTGTTGTTGGGCATTGAGTACGTCTACGTTGGTCCGCACGCCGACTTCTTTACCGAGCAGGGTGGAGTCGAGTGAGGCTTTGGATGAGACGAGCGAGGCCTCCAGCGCCTTCACCTGTGCGGCACCGCTCGTGACCGTGAGAAAAGATGCGCGCACGTTTTGTGCGACCACGCGTTTCGCGTTTTCTAAATCTTGTGTGGCACGCTCGCGGATCTGCACCGCTTGGCGGATGCGGGACTGCGTGGCACCACCCGTGTACAAGGGAAAATTAAGCGAAAGCCCGAGCGCGGTATTGTTGGTCACAAAGGTCGAGCCGCTTGAGGGCGCATTGTTGTAGCCGTGGCTGGCCACGACATCAATAGTTGGCTTTTCGCCGGCCTTATTGCGATCAATATCTTTTTTAGCTATTTCGAGTGCGGCGCGAAGCTGGGCGATAGTGGGGCTCGCTTCCTCTGCGCGTGCGACCCACTGCTCTACATTGGCAGGCGATGGTGGGGTAAGCGTTGCCGTTTCTTTTAAGCCCGCGAGTACAGGAGCGGTCTTGCCGATAATTTGTTGGAGCGCGCTTTTTTTCACTTCGAGATCGTTTTGGTCGGCGATTTCTTTCGAGATGGCGAGGTCATAGCGGGCTTGCGCCTCGTAGGTATCCACAATCGTGGCGGTGCCGACTTCAAAATTGCGCTTGGCGGCTGCAAGCTGCTCGGCGAACGCTTTTTTCTGCGCGCCAGAAAGCTCGACGTTATCCTGCGAAAGCAACACATCAAAATACGCCTGCGAGACGCGGCTCGCCACGTTTTGCCGCACGTCTGCAAATACCGCTTCAGCCTGCCTGACCTGTAAGCCCGCCACATCGAGCGCCACCCAATTGGCTGGGCGATAAAGTGGGTACGAGCCAGAAAGCGTCACGCCGAGCGTGGGGTAGTTACGTGAGCTGCCCCCGAATGCGGTGCGCGTGTCGTTGAGAATCGTATTGGTGGTGCTTGAGACCGTGGCCGAAGGCAGCGTGCCCGCTTTCGCTTGTGGCACGTTTTCTCTCACCGCCTCAAAGGTGGCGCGCGCGGCCGCGTAGACCGGGTCTTGCGCGATCGCATCACGGTAGACACTTAAGAGATCAGCGGCAAAAACGCCTTGGCTAGAAACCAGCGTGGCGATGAGGAGGGCTAGGGTGCGGTGTTTCATATTTAGGATTCCAAATTGAAAACGATAGGATTTCTGCGCCAGCTTGTCGTCCATGCCGGACTTCATCGATGCGCTACTTAACTCGCCGGCAGCCAACAATTCGCTGCAATGATAATCAATAAACGGCCACACTAACATCCACCTCGCGCGACCAAGCATCAATCCCGCCTCGTAGATTATGCAGGTTCGTAAAGCCTAGACGCTCTAAAAATGCGATGACTTGCCGACTCCGCACGCCATGATGACAAAAAACGACCGTAGATTGCGTGCGGTCTATCTCATCAACACGGCCAAGAATCTCGCCCATCGGGATCAAAGTAGCACCCTCAAGCGTGGCAATTTCGGCTTCCCAAAGCTCGCGAACATCAAGCAGGGCGGGCGTTTCCGGCGTTTTTGCTATGAGCAGGGCGTGCAATTCGCCCGCGCTTATTTCGCGACCGCCCACGCTGATTAAAACGTGAATCGCGAGGGTTGCAAGGCGTTGGTCAAGGGGGTTAGCACGGTTTCAAAAATTTTGGTGGCTGTCACAGCCGTTTCGCTCACCCGTGTAAAGAGTGTGGCCTCCATCACGGGGGCATCGCCCACCACGGCAAACAAGCGCCCTTTCACGTTGAGCTTATCCAAATACGCTTGCGGCACCATCGGCACCGAGCCAGATAGCACGATCACATCAAATTTTTCTTCGCCCACAAAGGCCAC
>JAYVGG010000246.1:0-4557 GCA_043772475.1 Burkholderiales bacterium | reverse complement strand
AATCGCCAAGGCAATCGACTTCCCCACCGGCTATGGCCTGGAGCTAGGCGGTGCCGCGCGTGACCAGAAAGAGCTCTTTACCGAGATGGCCATTGCGCTCTTAATGGGCATCGGACTCATGTACTTCACGCTGGTGATTCAATTTGGCTCGTTCACGGCACCTTTGCCGATCATGGCCTCGTTGCCACTGAGCTTAATCGGTGTGGTGTTAGCGCTTCTCATCACCAAGGGCACGCTTAACCTGATGAGTTTTATCGGTGTGATTATGCTGATGGGCTTGGTCGCGAAAAACGCGATCTTGCTACTCGACTGCGCGCGTAAGGAAGAAGAACAAGGTGTGAGCCGTGAGGAGGCGCTGATGCACGCCGGGCGTGTGCGGCTACGGCCAATTTTGATGACCACCTTCGCGCTCATCGCCGGTATGTTGCCGGTTGCCATCGGGCTTGGTGAAGGCGGCGAATTTTATCGGCCCATGGCGATTGCGATTATCGGCGGGACGATTACGTCCACCATTTTGACGCTCTTGGTGGTGCCGACGTTTTACGACAGTATCGAGATTGCGCGGGATCGGATGTTTGCCAAATACCGCGCGCGTGCAGCGCGGATGAATTCGTTTTGGGCGTTTATGTTGACGGGGATAGAGGCCGTGCTGGCGCTGACTTTTGTGCGGCTGATTTATCGCTTGATAAGGCGGCTGTTTGGGTTTGGGCGTGACGATAGCGCGTCGCCTGAGCCTAGAAAAATTGCACCGTCCGCAGCCGAGTAAATCGCCGAAACCCCAATAACCACGCGGGTTTCAGGCCGATTTCTGCATCAGCCTCCGTAGCCCGGAAGGACCCGGCCAAGAACGTGCCGGCTACTTCCGGGCTACGAAGACGGCCCATTTAGTACTGTCTATGTTGTGCCTTCTTCCGCTTTTTTTCCCGCGATAAATTGCGTCACAAAATACCAAACAACCGCGCCGAACAGCACGCACAACCAGATAGCACCGAGCGGCGGCAAGTACGTGTTTGGGATACGCAAAAGTTGAAAAAACATCTTGGCAAAATAGTCGGCTGGCCCGACAAGAAGTGCCGCCAACAGTGGCGTAACGAGCGCAACCTTGGCGACCAATGCACGGCTGGGCCGCCACTGATGTGCAGCACATTTCATTGAGAGCCTCAACACCAGCCACACCAATGCCACCCACAGCGCGATGCCAAACACAATGGCGAGCGCGATTATGGGCAGAACAATAATTCCGAAATCGCCATCGCCCGCGTAGGCAAGCGACGACGCAAAAAGCGACCCGCAACACAGGACTACACGCTGAGGCTTCATGCGCTATGTCGTTGGTTTTGGCGCATCATCGCGCTTCACATCGGCTGGCACCACCGGTGCTTGCTCTGCGGATTTTTTAACCGCCACTTTCTTCTCCGAAGCCCGCCAATACCCACCCTCGGTAAAGCACGACCAGCCCCATTTCAGCCACTGCAACAGCGCATACGCGAGCCACAGCGCCCAGAGCAGCATGAGGCCGCGATAGAGCCACAGCGGGACTGATACCACCCAGGCGGTGGGGAGAAGTGCATCAGCACGATCAGCAAACCAGCTTAAATTTTCAGCGGTCGAGCCGTTGCCGGTGATTTGCATATCGGGGCGACCGAGGAGCCCCTGGCTCACCGACCATACGAGAATTGCGAGTGCCACCAAGGTCCACCCTACCAGCACCACTTGCCCAAAATTAAACCAGCCGTTTGATAGCGCAGCACCACGTGCTTTTCGCAGGCCCAGCACAAATAACCAGCCAACGAAAATCGCGCCTGCCACGGGATGCACCTGCGTGAACCCAACCGCCAGCAGTGCCCATTGCAGCATTCGCAAAGGCGTGAGTTGCACGCGCCCCAGCCCATAAGCGAGCACGATCAGCACGATGAGTACGCCCCAGATCAGCACCGCCGGGCCCGTGTTGGAGCCGCCGACAAAAAGCGTCCATCGGTCGTTCGGCATGGCCAACGCGATGCGGGCATTCACGCTTGGCGCATTCATGTTTACCTGCGGGGTAACGTAGCGTGTGCCGAGTCCGGTTGGCTCACGCCAGCCAATATCAACTTTTTGCGAACCGGGGACAAGCGGCAAGCGCAGCTCGCGCCCTTCGAGCCGGATTGATTGCGCTTGGCCGTTAATCGCAATACTTTGCAGCGTGGCACCCTCTGGGAGTTGGATGACGTGTTGACCACCACGGCTGCTGCGAAGCGTCGTCATCAAGCTGCTATCGGTGGCGCGCGAGCCGGGCTTCACGGTAATAAGCGTGCCATCGACGGTCAACGTTTGCCCGGCCACACCGGCTGGTTTAGAGATCGCAATTTTCACACTCTCGCCCGGCCACGGCTGCCATTTAGGCGACCAGCGGCTGTCCTCCTGATGCGCGGTGACGGCGATACCCGACAGCGCGAAATGCCATTGCGTGCCGGGGCTTAATTGCCAGACTTCAAATTGATTACTTTGCTTGCTGGCAACCAAATTTATTTCTGGCACTTCCTTCAAGGTACTTTCCCACACGACCTCACTTGTCTGTGGTGCCATGCTGACGAGTGCCTTGCCTTTGTCGGTGCGTGGCTCGGGCGTGGTGATGGATTCGCCCTCAAGCAAGGCGACCTCTAGCGACGCGGGCGCATTGCCGGGCGAGAGCCGCACCACGCGCGTCGTGACTTGCCATTGCAAGCCGAGCAATAGGGTGCGCTCGACTAAAAAGAACGGTGCGATGCTGCCCAACGTGGCCGCCGCCCCCTCGCCTGCACTTGTCTCCGCGCGTTTTTTTGCGCCGCCTACGCGCGACAGTGTGAGGCTGTTATCGGGCTCGGCGTTATCGTTCACGCCATCGAGTGTCCAGCCGCTTAGCTCGCTCACCACACGGTTCGGTTTGAGCGGCAAGGTGAACGCGATCACATCGAGCTCACCACTGCTACCGATGAGTTGCACCTGCGAAACGCCGCGCGGTACCTGCACCCAGAGCGTACCCTCGCGATCACGCGCGAGCCCACCGGCGGGCTTGCCATTGAGCAATACCTGCTGCGCGTGCCACGCTTTCGCACCACCCGGAAGCGGCACGGCAACCTCTTCTGAAGCATGAATTTCGAGCCGCAGCGCAATCGCATCCGCGCTCGCACTCACCGCCATGCGGGGGATCGACGCACACTGTGGCAAGCAGCTAGGCGGTGTCGTTAGGCGTGCGCGCAATTGCTCCAACAATTCTGGCGAGGGCAGTGATGCATGGCTCGCGGGCGTGTGCGCGGCTGCGCCAGCAAAGAGCAACGCGGCGGCTAGGCTTGCGACTTTCACGCTCGCCTGAGCCGTTGGCGGGCTCGATTTTTTGTGGGCACCCCACGTGCCGAATTTGAATGCAGCAAGATCAAAGTCACCGCCCGCTTTCGGTGTCAACCCGCCCGGCCAGCGTTTGATGAATTCCAATAAGCACAAGAACATCGCGCCCAAGAGCACCACACACAGAATACGCAGTAGCGCGTTCCAAAACGGCGAGACTAACCACAATGAAAGTTGCTGGCCTTGTTCAACCGGGCCGCTCCAGCTAATCGGGTGACTATTCCAGTTCCAACCGGGGAGCCCGGGGCCAGTTTGAATCATCGCTTTGGAGTCAAAGTTATCGCGAAACTGCGCGTTCTTTTGCGCGTAAATGTTTCTCTGCGGTGCGGGTGCCGCAACGGGTGCCGCAGAGGGCGGTGGCGCAGCTTTTCTAACCATCATGCTTGCTACTTCCGGCGCGTTTGCGGCTACTTCATTGGCGGCGGCGGCGGCGGCTTGCGCGGCTTCAGTCGGTGCGAAGGTTGCCTCTTGCGTTTCAGCCTTGCGAGACCGATTCATCATGCTCCCAGCACCCCCGCCGTCACTAAAAACCCCTTGATATTTTTTCTCAAGCACCGGGTACATCGCCATGCGTACCTGTGAAATCATGAATGGCAACATCGTTAACGCAACCACCAGCAAGGCCAGCACGCGCCCTGCCTGCATCCACTTAGAAAATTTACTTTCCTTCGGTAGCGCGCGAATCAGAGCAATCAGCGCCAGCGCCACTAGCCATGGCGCAACCGGCAGCCCCGCCTCATGGTACGACAGCGCAATCGCGATCACCGCAATCACACCCCACTTGGCCCCAAACAATCGGCCAAACGAAAGCCCCACGATGAGGAGCAAAAATAAATCGAGCAAAGTCCACTGCGTGACCCAGGCGCTTCGCGAAGAATCCGCGCCTTGCGTCGCGATCAACCGCCAGCCCGGTGGCAAATGCAGGGTGGCAGCAACAGCGTTGAAATCTTTCAACCAGCCCACGGCAGAAAGCGTCTTATCGCTCGTCTCAATGCGGCTATCGGCGACAACGTTCGCTTGACCACGCCGAACCTCGAACCCAACCGTCCCCGCTTTGGCACCACCCGGCTTCGTGTCAGCCACGGTGGTGATGAATTGATCTACCCCCGCCACCGCTGCACGCCCGAGCACAGCGGGTGCGGCCATCTCAAGGCGCCAGCTATTGTTCATCACGCCAGAAATCGTGTCCTGCAC
>JAYVGG010000245.1:0-2997 GCA_043772475.1 Burkholderiales bacterium | reverse complement strand
GTTTCTGACATCTCAATTTCTTCAATACAGCGGATCGTTTCACGAATGTACATCGGGCCTTTTTCTGGGTCGAAGGGTGCGTCGGAGGCGAACACGACATGGCCTGCACCGTAGAAATTGAGCGCACATTCGATCGCAGATTTCGAGCCAAACGTGGCGGTGTCGGCGTAGAAATCTTTGAAGTAGTCGATGGGGCGTTTTTTGAGTTCTTTCAGGAGCACTTTGTAATCGGTGAATGAGGTTCGCACGCCAAGCTGATCCCAGCCGGGGCCGACACGGCCTTCAAAAAACGGGGCCATGCCGCCGCCATGATGGGCGATTACTTTGAGGCCGGGCATGTCGTCGAGCATTTTAGAAAACACCAAGCGCGCTTGTGCGACGCTGGACTCGTAGGGCCAGCCGAAGGTCCACCAGATTTCAAAAAGCGATTTGTCTTCGGATTTGTAATCCGAAAAAGTTGCGCCGCGCGCGGGGTGGATCCAGATTGGTTTGTTGTAGGCGTGGACGGCTTTGAAGACACCGCGAAACTCGGGCGCGTCGAGTGGCTTCCCACCCACATTGGAGTACACCTGAATGCCGGAAGCGCCCAGATCTTCAATCGCGTAGCGGACTTCTTCGACCGCGCCTTCAGTGTCATGCATCGCAATCGTGGCGGTGAAGCCGGGGAAGCGCGCGGGGTATTTTTTGCAGAGCTCGGCCATGCCTTCGTTGCCGATGCGCGCGAGTTGGCGCGCGACCTCAACACCGCCACCGGCTAACTCTAGTGGCGGTGACGCGAGTGAAAGTATTTGCTGGTAGTCATCAAATTTATCCATCACCCGAAAGCGAGTGTCGAGATCCACAATCATCGGCACCGCTTCGCTGCGCTTGGTGATGTCGGTCATCGAGCCCATTTGTTTGCTCAGCGCTTTGTAGTAGTCGGCGGGCCAGATGTGATTAAAGATGTCGATTTTTCGCATGGTGTGTTTTGAGTTGAAATTAGAGAATAAAACTGACAAGACCCATAGCACCGAGCTCCATGGCATCCAAAATGGCGTTGCGTTCTTTGATGCGAAGCCCGTCGGCTGTCACACACAATACGTTGCGATACTGCCCCACGTAAGTGCGAATATCTTCATCACGCCGATGACGATACACAACGAAATTCGCCTCCACGTTAATTTCGTTTTCGCTACGCGCAACGATCCGCACATTGCTAATCATGCGGCGGGTGCGCGAATGCGGAAACTCGGCGTGGGCGTTGCGATCCTTCAATCGCAGCACGCGTTCGCGGATGCGGCGCGCGTCGTCGGCGACCATGAAGAGCGCTTCGGCGGGTGTCGATGTGGGCGCATCGTTTGAGGGCACGCGGTAGGTGCAGTCGTCGGTGAGTAGTGTGAGCCATTCATCGAGTTTCCACGCATCTAAGAGGGCGGCTTCGTGATAGAGGAAATCCTCGATCTCCGCGCGGGTCGTGGCGTTTGGGCTCATGCTGTGCTCATCAATTCACGCCAGCGAATCCAAAACGCGCGCAAATGTAATTCATCGGTGTTGAGTTGTTCGCCCTCTTTTGCCATGCCGCGTGACATCACCGACCAAGGGATTTCGCGAAACGAGGCTAAGCCTTTTTGTACCGACTCTAACGCCTCCACATCATCCGGTGTCGCGAATCCACCAGGGCCATAGAAGGTTAAAAAACTATCGAGACGCACCGCACGTGCAGCGGGGGTTTCTTCCACCGGGCCCAGCGCCCACGCGCGTACCTGCATGAGATCGGGCGCTAACGGGTGGAAGGTGCGAATGGTGACCGACGAGCCATCGTTCAAGACGAGATTGGGGAAGATGACTAAGTTGCGATTGGTGTCGGCTACACGGGTGGCACGCGCGTCACCCAAGCGCGCGAAGAGTTCCACACGAATGCGCTCAATCTCAGGCTTCGCGGCCTCACCATAAAGCGGAATCCATTTCGCCACCGGCCGGCCACGGAAATTGACGTTATCAATCACCGCGTGGCCGTTACCCAGCACGCGACCGATGCCGTGCGAGGGCATGAGGGCACCTTTTTCAGGGCGCTTGATTTCAACGCCGGAGCGCTTCATGTAATTCAACCACGTCGAGTGCGTGGTCATGAGGTGGTAATCGTCAAAACTATTTTCGACGAGCAATTTCCAGTTTGCTTTGATGTTGTATTCCTGCGTGCCGCGAATGACTTCCATTTGGCCGGATGGAGATTGATCGACGATGAGGTCGATGTATTCGGTGGCACCGGCGAGGTATTCAACTAAGGGCTGCGCTTTGGGATTGAAATTCAAAAACACGAAGCCTTTGTAGCTCGCCACATGCGCGGGCCGGGCTAAGCCTAACTTGCAGCGATCAAAGCTTGGCGGGTAGCTCGCTTGGCCGGGCACGCCGTCGAGCTCGCCGTCACGGTTGTAGCTCCAGCCGTGATAAAAACAAAAAAATCCTTTGGCGTTGCCCTCGGGCTCGCGGCAGACAATCGCGCCGCGATGGCGGCAGACGTTGAGATAAACGCGAATCTCGGATTTGGAATCGCGACAAAAAATAATCGGGCGGCCACAGACGTTGCGGGTTTTGAAATCGCCCGCGACGCGCACTTCGGATTCGTGGCCCACGTAAATCCAGCAGGTGTCAAATATCTGGCGCATCTCGGCTTCGAGGATTTCGGGCTCGACCAGCGCGCGACGATTGACTTGAAAATCGTGATTGGCCGGATCGTTGATGACGTAGTCTTGGAGGGTCATGGTGTGTTTACTTGAGATGCTCTTCTCGAAAATATCCCAGCGCCTCTTGCGCGGCGCGGTCTGAAAAACTAAACAGCAAGCAATCGTGATCGGCCTCGAAACGATACGCCTCCCACGGCGGCACGACGAAGACATCATGCGCCTTGAGATGATGCACTGTTCCGGCAAGCTCCACGCGGCATTCGCCTTCGGCGACGTTAAAGATCGCGCCGTCGGTTGAGCGATACGGCACGCCGCGAAAGGTAGCGGGGAGCAG
>JAYVGG010000244.1:0-5680 GCA_043772475.1 Burkholderiales bacterium | reverse complement strand
GCGCTCCCATGCGCGTAGCGGGTCTCGCTCAATCTCGGTGCGGTTTTGGGTGCCGACAATTTTCATTTTGTGAGTTTAGCGAGAAATCTGGGAGCGGCGTGGGAAATTTGGCAGCGGGAAATGGCGCTTGCGATGCACTAACGAACTTGGACCCCGGCCTGCGACCGAAGCGAGTCCCGTGGGGCGCAGGGGCGACAGGGTTAGAGGTTGGCGGAAAAATGAATGCCCGATGAGAGCGCAAATTTCGCTATCTGCTGCCGCTTGCCAACTATGCCAATACACCCAGTCCATGCTTCTTAATGACTGTCAGTAGCTTCAGCGCCATCCCGCTAGGACGTTTGGCACCGGGTTCCCATTTCTGTACGGTGGATTCGCTGGTGTTCAGGTAGCGGGCGAAAATGGGCTGACTCACATGGTTTTTTTCACGGAGCTTTTTGATTTGCGCGGGCTCGATTTCGTCCAGCACATTGAGGGACGCAACATCAAAGCTTCGCATCGTCGCTTTGTTGATCGCGCCAATTTTATGCAGCGCTGTAGCTGAGGCATGAATGGCTTCAAATGCGTCGGATTTGTACTTAGATTTGGTTGTCATGACAGATCTCCACAAGGTGGTTATTGCTTACCAACTGCGCCAATTGCGTTTCATCTAGCTCGGCGTAGGTCTTGGACAGTTTGCGAAATTCCACGAGCTCGTCGTGGTCTATGTTGCTACGGTCTTGCTTCGCAAAAAGATATTCAAATATCCACCAGCGCCCTGCCTTCGCGAGGATGATGGCGCGCTGCATGTTGTCGTTGAGGCGCTTCTTAAAAACGCCGCCGCCTAAGTCTTCAAGCAATCCTTGCTCGGCCTGACGAATACACACGCACAAGGCAAGGTCATTGATGCGCGCTTTTTTTGCGGCTTTGCCAAACCATAAGGTTTTGAACACGCGGGATTTTAACTTGGCGCTTTTCGACATATTTAATGGTAGCACCTAGTGCTACCAATGTCAATTATGCTTATGAGCCTCAAGCCCCATACGGCACCCAGACATTCTTCACCTGTGTGGCCGCGCGCAGCATGTCGTCCACATGCGGGTGCTGGCCTGATGCGGGCATGACCCATGTGCGCTTCATGTTGTCGGCGCTCGCGGCCTGCACGGCCGCCTGGCCAGCCGCCGGGCCCGCGTACCAGATGGCATCAACGTCGTCGTGTTCGGCCAGCGTCTTGGCGAGCTCGTCGCGCGCGCCCGTGATGATGTTGACGACACCGGCGGGGACATCGGAGGTTTCTAGGATTTGGTAGAGATCGGTCGCGCACAGTGGGTGCGCGGGCGATGGGACGAGTACGATGGCGTTGCCCATGGCGATGGCGGTGGCGGCTAAGCTGATTGCGCCGAGTAGTGGCTCGCCGTCACCGCAGCAGATGGCGAGTACGCCGATGGGCTCGGGCATGGCGAGGGTGACGTTACGCACGGGTGTTTGGTGAATTGCGCCGTCGTATTTGTCGGCCCAGGCGGCGGCGGTGAAGAGGGCGTTGATGCTGGCTTCTACTTCCGCGTCCGCTGCATCGGCGCTGCTGCCGGTTTGTTCGCGGATGCGCTGCGCGAATTCATCAGCTCTTGCTGAGAGATTCTCGGCGACGAAATAGAGGATTTGTGCGCGGTTGTGGGCCGTGGTTTTTTGCCAGCCTGCGGCGGCAGCGCGCGCGGCTTCGACGGCGTTGCGGATGTCTTTGCGGCTGCCTTTGCCAACTTCGCCGATGAGGTTTTTATTTGGGCCAAATATGGAAATGGATTGGCCGTTGTCGGGGCGGGCTTGTTTGCCGCCGACGAACATTTTGGCGGTGCGGTCGATCGGGGGTGAGATTGCAAATTGGCTGGAAAGGCGCGTGGATGTTGGGGTTTTTGTGTTTGCGGCTTTGGCGTTTGTCACTTTTTTGGCTCCCCCTTCCTGCCTTCCCCCGCGAGCGGGGGAAGGTTCTAGCAAGAGGGTGGAGGGACGGCGAGTCACGTATTCGTAGAGTCCCTCTTTTCCGCCCTCGCGACCGAAGCCGGATTCGCGGAAGCCACCGAAACCGGCGGCGGCATCGAGCAAATTGGTGGCGTTAATCCATACCGTGCCAGCTTTGATTTGGGTGGCGATGTCGAGCGCTAGGTTGATGTCTTCACTCCAAATCGTTGCTGCCAAGCCGTAGCGCGTGTTGTTGGCGAGCTTCACAGCTTCTTCGGGTGTGCGGAAGGTCATGGCGGTGAGCACGGGGCCGAAGATTTCTTCTTGCACCACAGTCGATGCGGGGCCGACGTTGGTGAGAACGGTGGGCGGGTAGTAGCAGCCTTCGGTGGGCACGGCCCAGCTTGGCTGAATGAGGGTGGCACCTTCGGCAACACCGTACGCGACTTTGTCTTGGATTTGCTTTAGCTGCACCGGGTCGACAATCGCACCGATGTCGGTGGCTTTGTCGAGCGGATCGCCCACGCGCAGCGTTTCCATGCGGCGTTTTAATTTTTTGATGAATTTGTCGGCGATGCCCTCTTGCATGAGCAAACGCGAGCCCGCGCAGCAGACTTGGCCTTGATTGAACCAGATCGCATCGACCACACCTTCGACGGCGCTATCGAGATCGGCGTCATCAAAGACTAGGAGTGGCGATTTGCCACCGAGCTCGAGTGAAAGTTTTTTATCGGTGCCAGCGGTGGCGCGGCGGATGATGCGGCCTACTTCGGTAGATCCCGTGAAGGCGATTTTGTCGATGTCAGCGTGCGCCACCATCGCGGCACCGGTGCTGCCGTCGCCGGTAATGATATTCACCACGCCGGCCGGAAGCCCAACACTCGAGCAGATCTCGGCGAATAAGAGTGCGGTGAGTGAGGTGAATTCGGCCGGCTTCAAGACCACGGTATTGCCCATTGCAATCGCGGGCGCAATTTTCCATGAAAGCATCAAAAGCGGGAAATTCCACGGGATGATTTGGCCGACCACGCCGAGCGATTGAACATCACGCAGCTCAGTTTCCATCAATTGCGCCCAGCCTGCGTGGTAGTAAAAATGCCGCGCGACTAAGGGAATGTCGATGTCGCGGGTTTCGCGGATTGGTTTACCGTTGTCGAGCGTTTCGAGGACGGCGAAGAGGCGCGAATGCTTTTGGATCTGGCGTGCGATCGCGTACAGGTAGCGTGCGCGGATGTGTCCGGGGGTGGCGGACCAGCTTGGGTAGGCTTTGCGGGCGGCTTTGACGGCGGTGTCCACGTCTGATTTATTGGCCGCTGCAATGCTCGCGAGTTTTTTATTGGTCGCGGGGTTGTGCGAATCGAAATACGCTTTCGATGCTGGTTTTTTCCAAGCACCGTCAATGTAAAGCTGAAATTTCCCTTCGTGCTCGGCGATCCAATCGAGCGCAGGCTTGGCGGCTTCGGGGGCTTCACCGTAGGGGAGGGTTTTTAGGAGTTGGTTGATTTTCAATTTGATTCCTATTCAATTACAGGCATGGTTGTCGCAATGAGCACGCTGACCGCCTCAACTAGACTTGGTGGTTGCTACAACGAGTTTTGTATTCGTTTGAGTTGCCGCGTGCTTCACTTCACGAATGGCCTTGCCCATGGCGAGTACCATTTTCTTTTCGCGCACAGATAGTGTTAGTGTTTTTGAGCGAGTTTGCTTAGTTTGTTCCATGTGTCCTCCAAAAAAATATCGGTTCTTCCGCCTCCACCACGAGCAACAAGCTGCGGTGTCGTCAACTGCGCGTTCTCGAATACCCACCATCGATCCACCTGATGAGCGTAGATCTGTTGGAGATTCCAGAGACTACGGTAAAACCGCCTTTCAATTACATCCTGCGGGATAGCGTGGCCGCCTTTTCGCACGCGTGCAAGCACACGTCGTTTCGCCAGTTGTACGGAAGGAAGCGCAACGTAAATCAGCTCAATTTTGTAGCCCAACAATCGTGCTTTTGAAATGCGGCCAGCAATGCTCTTACTCGACAGCGTTGTTTCAAACGCGAAACTCGTTCATTCCCGCATCAACACATCAATGCGCCCCAGCATGACGCGCCCGGCTTCAAACGCCACAGACTCGGGAGAAAACGCCGATAGCCCCGATGCGATTTGATCCGCGTTAACAAATTGCAGAATATCGGAACCAAGGGGCAACAAATACTTGGCGAGGGTTGTCTTTCCTGCACCGTTCGGGCCGGCAAGAATCACCATGCGGCGTGGGGTGTCCGTCATGAATCAATGTGCAATCATCAACATGATCACCCCAACGGCTGATACTGCATCGAGGCATAGCGACCATACGCGTAGTGCTCTAACTGCCGCTCAATATCATTGACCAGCGCAGATGCCCCGATACGGAATAAATCGGGTTGCATCCACGCATCCCCTAATTCTTCTTTCATCAAAATCAGCCAATCCAGCGCTTGCTTGGCCGAGCGGATGCCGCCTGCGGGCTTGAACCCAACCTTCACACCCGTCTGCTCGTGATACGCACGAATCGCGCGCACCATCACGAGTGAGCCTGCGAGCGTGGCGTTGGTGGGCTCTTTGCCGGTGGAGGTTTTGATGAAGTCGGAGCCGGCCTGCATACAGACGATGGAGGCGCGCATGATGTTTTTGAGTGTGCCGAGCTCACCAGTGGCGATGATGGCTTTCATGTGCGCTGCGCCGCAGGCTTCGCGGAAGGCTTTGACTTCATCGTAGAGCGCACGCCAATTGCCGGTAAGCACGTATTCGCGCGAGATGACGATGTCGATTTCGGCGGCACCGTCTTTGACGCTCGATTTTATTTCTTCGATTTTTTGCGGGAATGGGGTGAGGCCAGCAGGGAAACCCGTGGATACGGCGGCGACTGGGATGCCCGTGCCCTTGAGTGCCTCGACGGCGGTTTTGACGAAGGTGTGGTACACGCACACGGCACCCGTCTGGATGGTGTCGGTTACCTTGAGATCGGCGAGTAACTGGGGGCGGATCGGTTGCAAAGCCTTGGCGCAGAGGCGTTTTACGGTGGCCTCGGTATCGTCACCGGAAAGTGTAGTGAGATCCATGACGCGAACCGCTTGCAAGAGCCACGCGGCTTGCCATTCTTTTTTGACCGTGCGGCGGGTGGCCATGGTGCTCGCACGGCGCTCAATCGCGCTGCGGTTTACGCGCACATCGCGTACCGGTGCCGGGTCGAATTTAGTGCCGGGATTGCGGCCGTCTTCGGTGGGGTGGATGCTGGTTGCGATATTGAGCTGGGTGATTTTTGCCATGGTGTGCTTAGAGAAACGTGTGATGGCAATTATAGCGCTCGGTGGCGTGGTTACGGTTCGGCGAGAAGGATCGCGGTACCTCGAACTAAACGCTTGGAAACCCGCGTCAGTGCTTGTGTTTCACGGTTTTTAAGAAGTTTCCATGTTGTGCGAAACGGCGTGCTTCTGCGGTATGGGCGAAGAAAAAGAGGGGCACGCGCAACCAAAAAACAGATCCCTCGGCTGCGCTCGGGATGACAGGGTTTGAGATGGGCGCGCTGATGTACAGGGTGCGGTTTACGACGAACGCCACTGGGTCCCGGATGGGGGTCCGGGACGAGAAGTTTTAACCTAGAAACGGCAGTTGGACGGCCATGAGTGTGCGTTTTGCGGGCTTCCTAGCAAGGCGCGACGACGACGCAGGCTTTACCCTGCTAGGAGGAGCAACGCCGCTAGGGAGCCTGCAAAATGCAC
>JAYVGG010000243.1:0-8398 GCA_043772475.1 Burkholderiales bacterium | reverse complement strand
TCGGTGCGGTCACCGCAATTTTCCAAATGGAAACCGCCTTCGGGTTGGACTCCACCGGCACCGCATTTGCAAACCGTGATTCATTCGTCGGTGTCAAAGGCGGTTTCGGAACGCTTCGCCTAGGCCGCATGGATACCGTGTTCAAGAGCTACGGCGACACCGTTTCGTTCTTGGGTGTCAGCAGCGGCAACTTCGTTTCTACCAGCGCCATCATGCGTTTCACCGGTTTTGGCACAAGCAACGCATCAAGCTTCCACCTACGTCGCGCGAACGCGATTGATTACGCAACGCCAGAGCTTGGTGGCTTGGCGTTCGGTATCCAGTATTCGCCGGGCGAAGCTAAAACCGCTACGCGCAATCCAGAAGTGATGTCCTTGGGTGTTAAGTTTGAAAAGGGCCCAATGTATTTTGCGCTCGCCCACGAGATCCATGACGACATGTTCGGTGGCTCAAACAACGCCCCCGGCACGCGCAGCAACGTTGCCGATCAGTCTGTCAATTCCAAAGACAAGGCGACGCAGGCAACCGCACGCGTTAAGTTTGGCGTTCACACCGTGGCGCTCGATGTCAACAAAAAGAAGTACAACGAAACCGCGCGCGTTGCGGGCCGATTCCAAACCTACGAGAACACGTCAGTTGGGATTAGTAACGAAAGCCGTTGGTCACCAACTGTTCGCACCGCGTTTCACTACATCAAGGCCGGCCAAGGTAGCTGCACGCTGCTCGGCGTTGCATGCCAAACAAATGGCCTCGCCGGTACGCAGGTCTCAGTCGGTGCTCAGTACTTGTTTAGCCGCCGCACAAACCTGTTCAGCATGTATTCCCTGTTGTATAACGGTTCTGGAGCGCGTTACAACAACGCAAACCTTCAAAGTCCCGCTGTTGGCGAAGATCTTCGCCAGTTTGCAGTCGGCATTTCACACACGTTCTAGTCGTCCAAATCACGGTTGTGGGCGTTTAAGTTATGAGCCTCAACCGTGTGAACGAATTAAGCGGGCGCGAGCGCCCGCTTTTTTTCCGCCTAATTTGACTGTGATCTGTTTTAAGGGGTTGTGATGAAAGCCGAGAACATCATGTTTCGTCATTTCCGCAACGCCTTCATTACGCTGGCCGCAGCCACAATCGTCGCGGTGCCCGTTAGTGCCTACGCGCAAGACGAGGCCAAGAACCGCGCGATCTATCAATACAAAGGCGCTGACCGTGAAGCGCGCTTAATTGAGGGCGCAAAAAAAGAGGGCGCACTGGTGCTCTACACGTCCCTCAATGTGAAGGATTCGACGCCATTGACCGAGGCATTCGAGAAAAAATACGGCATCAAGACCCAGCTCTGGCGCGCCAGCAGCGAAAAAGTACTGCAACGCGCCATCACCGAGGCGCGTGCCGGGCGCAACGTATACGACGTAATCGAAACCAATGGACCAGAGATGGAAGCGACGTTTCGCGAGAAATTGCTCGAGGAATTTTACAGCCCCTACTTTGTCGATTTACCGGATGCCGCATTTCCAAAGCATCGGCATTACGTGGCGACACGCTTCAATTTTTTCACCATTGCTTACAACACAAATCTTGTCAAAGCCGAGGATGTACCAAATACTTACGAGGATTTGTTACACCCCAAATGGGCCGGCAAAGTGGCGCTAGAGTCGGGCGATTCTGATTGGTTTGCCGCGATCGTGAAGAACATGGGCGAGGAAAAGGGGCTTGCCTACTTCCGTAAGCTTGCGTCTGCGAAGCCACAAATGCGAACTGGCCACACGCTACTTGGCGAGCTGGTCTCGTCTGGCGAAGTACCGCTGGCGGCGACCATTTACAACCATAACGCCGAGCGCCTCATCGTTAAAGGCGCGCCGATCAAGTGGAAAGCACTGAGCCCCACTTTTGGCCGCCCAAACGCAGTCGGGGTTGTGAAGCGCGCACCGCACCCCCACGCGGCACTCCTTTTTGCTGACTTTATCCTCTCCAGGGAGGGGCAAACAATCCTTAAGGAGCGTAATCGGGTACCCGCGAGTCAGGCGGTGGATAGCCCGCTCAATAAATTTCCCTACCTGATGATCGACCCGATCATTACGCTGGACGAAGCGGAGAAATGGGAAAAACTCTGGTCGCAGATTTTTCTTAAAGGTCAATCGGTGCAACGCGAAAAAGATTAATTCTCACAATAATTTTTACTGGAGCAATACATGAATTTCAAACTTACCAAATCCTTCGTGGCTACTTGCGGCGCAGTGCTCCTCGCGGCCACGCTCGGCACCGCCCATGCCCAGCCTAAGCCCTTCGACTCACTCGCTGAGCTTGCCAACTACGAAGGTGCTGACCGCGTCGCGCGCATGATCGAGGGTGCTAAGAAAGAGGGCGTACTCAATATCTACACATCGGCACAGTCCGACGATATGGGCGCACTCACAGCCGCATTTGAGAAGAAATACGGGGTCAAGGTCACCACGTGGCGCTCGAGCTCTGAAAAAGTTTTGCAGCGCACCCTGACTGAAACCCGCGCCAACCGCTTCACGGTGGACGTGGTGGAAACCAACGGGCCCGAGCTCGAAACATTGCACCGCGAAAAAATGTTGCAAGCAATCAAGTCACCCCATCTGGTCGATCTCATCCCGGCGGCACTTCGCCCGCACGGCGAGTGGGTGGGTACACGCCTCAACGTATTCACGCAGGCCTACAACACCAAGCTTGTAAAAAAAGAAGACCTCCCCAAAACATGGGAAGACTTGCTCCACCCACGCTGGAAGGGCAAGCTCGGTATTGAGGCCGAAGATGCCGACTGGATGGCCGGGGTGCTGAGCGAGATTGGTGAAGCCAAGGGGGCCAAGCTATTCAAAGATATTGTTGCTGCCAACGGCATGTCGGTTCGTAAGGGTCACACCTTACTCACGCAGCTCGTTTCATCGGGCGAAGTGCCGCTCGCCCTCACCGTTTACAACTACAAAGCTGAGCAACTCAAAGGCAAGGGCGCGCCCATTGATTGGTTCGTGATCGGCACCGCGATTGCACGCCCGAACGGCATCGGCATCACCAAAAAATCACAGCACTTTCATGCCGCCGTTTTGTTCTTTGATTTTGAGCTGAGCCCAGAGGGGCAGGGCGTATTGGCGACACGTGATTTTGTGCCCACGAGCAAAAAAGTGGATACCCCGCTCAACAAAATGGCACTTAAATTTGTTGACCCGAAAGTCGCGTTAGACGAAGACGCAAAGTGGACCAAGCTCTACGAAGAAACCTTCGTCAAAACCGCCAAGTAGTATTTACCGGAGAATCCCTGATGGGAAAAGAATCACACTACAGCAGTAAAAAAGACCGCGTCTTTGTTCGTGGTATTCAGGGCCAATACAGTCTCAAAGACGAGCTCACGCGCTTACGTTCGCTACCGCGTGTGATCAAAGGTAAAGACATCCTGTTCCACGATGGCCCGCAATCGTTTAGTAAACATTTCGTCGAGCCCGTTGATGGCATGACGCAGACCCTGCACGTGCATCTGGAGGAGTACGCGCCCGGTGGCCGCACGCAAAAGCACGGGCACGTGAATGAGGCCGCGTTTTACATTCTCGATGGCGTGGGCTACGAGATCCACGACGGGGTGCGTCACGATTGGGAAGCGGGCGATGTTGCGATTGTGCATATGAATTGCGTACACCAGCATTTCAATAACGACCCGTTGAAACCCGCGCGTGCGCTGGTGATGAAACCAAAACCGATGATCATGTTTATGAATCTGCTGTTCCAACAACAAGTCATCCCACGCCCGACTGAGCCTACCCCCGGTGGTGTCGGGTTCGAGCCGCGCCATTTTGAGACCAATCTCAATCACTCCGAATAATCGCATCACGAACGAAAAAGGAAACACATCATGGCCTGGGGTGAAACCAAAGCATGGATGAAAGGCACCGAAAGTAAGCCGCTGTACCAAGCGCTACTAGACGATGCCAGCACTGCACCCGCGCGCAACGCAAAGCGCAAAAAAATCGTCAAACCCGCCGACATGCCGTGGGAAATGGCACGTCAAGGCTTGCTGAAACATCTGCTCAACGAAGGCATGAACACCCGCATGGAAACGGTGGATGCCTACATGCAGATCATTCCACCGGGCAGCAAATCCGGTAAGCATCGTCACCTTGCCGAAGAATGTTTGTATGTCGTCGAAGGCCGTGGCTATGATCTCCACCAAGACTGCGACGTAGAAATCACCGACACCTACCACTGGACCCCGCAAGAAGAAGTAAAGCGCTACGAATGGGAGGCGGGGGATGTGATCTACATCCCGCCAAATACGATTCACCAGCACTTCAACGCGAGCAATGACAAGCCCGTGCGCTTAATCTCCGCGATTAACCGCATCTACAAAGCGAGTGGCTTGAACGATCTGGAGCAGCTTGAGAATGCGCCCGAGTTTGATCCGGCGGTCGTGCTCACGGCGGAGCGCGTTGCACAATATCTGCGCGCTCCTGCACACGCGTAGGCATGGGCAAAGAGTCTCATCATTACAGCACCAAAGACCGCGTGTTCTTACGCGGTATTGAGGGGCAGTACAGCCTGAAAGATGAGCTCGCGCGACTGCGCGCGATGCCGCGTGTGGTGAAGGGAAAAGAATTACGCTTCCAAGACGGGCCGCAATCTTTTTCCAAACACTTTATTGAGCCGCCAGATGGGGTCACGCAAACGCTGCACATCCACCTTGAAGAGTACGCGCCCGGTGGCCGCAACGGTAAGCACGGCCACGTGAACGAAGCGGCGTTTTATATTTTGGATGGTACCGGCTACGAGATTCACGACAACATCCGCTACGATTGGCAAGCTGGTGATGTGGCCGTCGTACACAGCAACTGTGTGCATCAACATTTTAATGCCGATGCCTCAAAACCCGCGCGGGCATTGGTGATTAAGAGTAAGCCGATGTACATGTTTATGAATATGATGTTTCAGGCGCGCGTGATACCGAGACCAAAAGAAGTGGTTCCCGGTACGGCACCCTACACACCACGGCATGACGAAGAAAATTTTAATCACGCGTAGTTGCCTCAATACATCCCCACGCAACCGAACACTGCCGTAGAAGCCCCACCACCACAGAGGTCACCATGCGCCAACTAAAATTTCTCCTGCTTCTTGCTTCTCTCGCCACTCTCGCCATCACCAATCTCGCCTACGCGCAAAAGCCAGACAGCGCGTTACTCACCTACGAGGGTGCTGATCGCATGGCGCGCATTGTCGCGGCCGCTAAAAAGGAAGGCGCACTGACGATTTACACCACCATCGCCGAAAAAGATTTGCCCACACTCATCAAACCCTTTGAGGCCAAGTACGGCATCAAAGTTACCGTGTGGCGCGCGGGCACCGATAAAATTTTGCAGCGCACGATTGCAGAAGCAAATGCAAAGCGCTATGACGCGGACTTGATTCACTTCGGCTCGCCCGAAATGGAAGCGCTCTCGCGTGAAAAAATTCTCCAGCCGGTTAACTCGCCCACGTTTAACGATCTGGTCGCAGGCTCCGTGCCTAAGCATCGTGAATGGGCGGCAACGCTACTCTCAGTCTGGGTGCAGGCGTACAACACCAATCTCGTCAAAAAAGCCGATCTACCCAAGAGCTACAAAGACCTGCTCGATCCAAAATGGAAAGGCAAGCTTGGCATCGAAGGCAAAAATCAGGATTGGTTTCAAGCAACAGTAGAAGAACTCGGTGGCGAGTCTGGCGTCAAGTTGTTCCGTGAGATCGCTGCGAAGAACGGCATCTCGCAGCGCAAAGGCCATACGCTCTTGACCAACATGGTTGTATCAGGCGAAGTGCCCTTGGCGCTCACGCTCTACAACTACATGCCCGAGCAGGCAAAGCACAAAGGTGCGCCGATTGATTGGTTCGCCATCGAGCCCGCGATCACGCGCACCAACGCGATCGGCATCACGCGAAACGCTCCGCGCCCCAATGCCGCATTATTGTTTTACGAATTCATGCTCAACGACGCGCAAAGTTTATTGGTCGGCATGGACTACGTGCCAAGCAACACCAAGGTTGAGTCACCGATCAAAAACCTGAAACTAAAGCTCGTCGATCCAGTGGTGGCACTTGATGACCAAGTCAAGTGGGAAAAGATTTTTGCTGATACGCTAGGCGGCAAGTAGCAGCACGTATAGGCAGCGATTGGCTGGAAAGGCGCGCGGTTGCTAGAGTTTCAGCTGTCGTACTGATATAAAATACAAAGGTAAATAGCCCATGACAGCCGAAGTTTTACCACGCGAAGCACCACCGCAGCAGTCATTTCGCGAGGTATGGCTCATCACCATCGGCCATAGCCTCACCCACTGGTACCCGGCCACGTTCTACTTGCTCTTGCCGATCATCGGTAAAGAGCTCGGCCTCACCTACAGCCAGATCGGTCTCATCATGACCTGCCAGTACATCGCGGCGGCGCTCGCGAATATCCCCGGCGGGGTCTTGGTCGATACCGTCGGGCGTAAAGGCTTGATGCTCGCGGTGTCATTATTTTGGGTGGGCTTCCCGTATTTGCTGATGGGTTTTACGCATAGCTACGTGATGTTGCTGGTGTGCATTTCGCTTGTGGGTGTCGGCAATAGTTTGTGGCACCCCACCGCTATCCCCATGCTCGCGCGCCGCTTCCCGGAGCGCAAAGGGTTTGTGCTCTCGCTCCACGGCATGGGCGGCAATGTGGGCGATGCCTTCGCCCCGCTGGTCATCGGTGCGCTCCTCACCGTGATGGCGTGGCGCGAAGTGGTGATACTTAACGTGTTGCCCGGCGTGGTGATGTCGCTCTTGCTATTGGTTTTCTTAGGCACCTTAAAACTCGGCCGCAAAAACGCCAAGCCCGGCGTGCCCGATGAAAAGCAAACCCTCGCGCAATACGCTGACGGCCTCAAAAAATTATTCAAAAGCCGTAGCCTTATCTTGCTCTCCACGAGCTCCGCGTTTCGCGCAATGACGCAAAATGGCTTACTCACTTTTCTCCCCGTGTTTCTCGCCTACGAAATGGGCTACTCGCCGCTCTACGTTGGCGCGTGCATGTTTGCCTTGCAAGCCGCTGGCTTTGCGGCTTCACCGATTGCTGGCCACCTCTCCGACAAAATGGGCCGCGCGCGCGTGATGACCACCAGCATGGTGATGACAGCGGTGGTGTTGATCGCGATGGTGTTTGCGGGGAAATCGTTGGCCTTCATTGGTTTCATCGCCGTGCTCGGATTTTTTCTCTACGCAATTCGCCCGGTGATGCAAGCGTGGCTTTTGGAAGTGACACCCAAAAACATGGGCGGCTCTAGCATCGGCGTGTTGTTTGGCGCGCAGGCAGCGGGCTCGTCCATTGCACCACTCATCGGCGGCTACATCGCGGACACCTACGGGCTTATCAGCACTTTCTACTTTCTCGCGGCCACGGTCGTGATCGCCAACCTCTTCATTCTCTTTATGCCCAAGGATGACGCGGCACCCGCCGCGTGAGCGCGCTCACGCCGGAAATCAGCCGGTGAGCCATGGGTGAATTTTTCGCATTCTGTAGCGCGCTTTGCTTTGCGCTCGTCAACGTCACCATCACGCGCGGCGCAAGTAAGCGCGCCGCCGACAACGGCGTTTTTCTCTCGCTTGTCCTCACCACGCTGATCGCCGGTGGCTGTTGGCTCGTCGCCTCTATCGCGCGCGGCTTCACGCCCATCAACACGCAGGGCATCATCTGGTACGCGGCAGCCGGGCTTTTCACGGCCTTCATTGGCCGCGTATTTTTGTTCGCCTCCATTCAAGAGCTCGGCTCGATTCGCGGCTCGGCGATTAAACGCTTAAGCCCGTTTTTCGCAGTCCTCGTCGGCGTTATTTTTCTCAATGACCCCATCGGCATGGGCATGATGATCGGCATGTCTCTCATCATGCTGAGTTTTTTTATACTCGTGCGCGAAGCATTTGCAAAACGCGAGGGTGATGTAGCAAGGCCACATCAGCACTGGCTGAAAGCATTGTTTAATCTCGGCTTTGTCTTTGGCCCCGTCTCCTCACTCGGCTACGCGATTGGCTATTTATTTCGTAAGCTCGGCTTAGCCAGCATCCCCGATGCCTTTTTCGGCACGATGGTGGGCTCGATTGTCGGCATGATTATTTTTTGTGTGGTCGCCTTCGCAAAACCAAGCTACCGCCACGCCATCCGCGCCACCTTCACAAGCTACAACCCCTGGCTCTGGTTGGCCGGTGTGATGACATCGCTGGGCCAAGTCGCGTATTTTTTGGCGCTCAGTTACACCACGATTTCCGTCGTCGCCCTCATCGCCTCGATGGAAGTTTTTGGCACGATGTTTTTATCGGTATTCATTTTCAAACAACGCGAAACCCTCACGCCGCAGGTGTGGGCGGCGGCGATGTTGGGGATTATTGGGACGGTGTTTATTGTTGGGTGGTGAGC
>JAYVGG010000242.1:0-2524 GCA_043772475.1 Burkholderiales bacterium | reverse complement strand
GGGGGGCTGGGTGGATTTGTCGTTACGCCGGTTCGGCAATGGCGATGCCCTCGCGCCCGAGTAGCTCGCGGGCGAAGGCTAAATGTGCGAGCGCACCCTTCGAGGCCGGGTCGTAGAGAATCACCGGCTTGCCGTAGGACGGTGCCTCGGCGATTCGCACATTACGCGGGATGACGGTATCAAACACCTTGTCGCCAAAGTGGGTCTTGATTTCATCCGAAACTTGCGTGGTGAGGGACGAGCGCGGGTCGTACATGGTGCGAATCAGCGCTTCGATTTCGATATGCGGGTTGAGATTTGCCTTCACTTTACGCAGCGTACCAACGAGATCACTCAGGCCCTCCAGCGCGTAGTACTCGCACTGCATGGGGATGATGACCGCACGTGCGGCCGTGAGCGCATTCACAGTGAGTAAATTAAGCGCCGGTGGGCAATCAATCACGACAAAGTCGTAGTCGGCTTCAACGGTGGCCATCGCTTCTTTTAAGCGAAATTCGCGGCGTGCTAGGTCGATCATTTCGACTTCGGCACCGGCGAGCTCACGATTAGCGGGCAATACGTCGTAGCCACCCGCCGCCCGCACCCGTGTGGTGGTCGTGAGGTATTCGCCTAGCAGCACGCCGTAAATCGTTTGCTCGACCTTATTTTTGTCGATGCCGCTGCCGGTGGTGGCGTTGCCCTGCGGGTCGAGATCGACCAAGAGTGTGCGCTGGCCGTAGTGCGCGAGCGTGGCGGCGAGGTTGACGGCGACTGAGGTTTTCCCTACGCCGCCTTTTTGGTTGGCGACTGCAAATACTTTCATTTCAACCCTTTTTGACGACGACTAAATGGCGTTGGCCCTCGACTTGCGGCACCTGTAATGGGATGACACGTGCGACTTGAAACCCGGCTGGTAGACGTGCGATTTCGTCGTGGGGATGCACACCCTTCATGGCGATCAGGCAGCCTTCAGGGGCCACTAAATGCCCAGCGCCGTTGACGAAATCGCCGAGCTCGGCGAAGGCACGCGACGTGACGACATCGAAGCTTTCGGTGGGGCGGAAATTTTCTACGCGTTCGCAAATGACGCTTGCGTTTTTAAGGCCGAGCTCGTTGATTGCTTGCTGAACGAAGGTGGTTTTTTTTTGTAACGAGTCGAGCATGGTTATTTTTAATTCCGGTGCCGCAATACCTAACACAATGCCCGGTAACCCAGCCCCGGTACCGACATCGAGCACGCGCGTGGCAGCCCCCAAATGTGGCAACAACGCGAGGCTATCTAAAACGTGAAGGCCTAGCATCCGCGCGGGTTCCCGGACAGCGGTGAGGTTGTAGGTGCGGTTCCATTTTTCGAGTAACGCGATGTAATCGAGGAGCGTTTCTTGCTGTGCCAAGGTGAGCGCAATCTGGAGCGTCGCGAGACCCTCGCCTAGTGGTGCCGCGAGTGCGCTCATGCGGATTGCTGCTCGGTAGCTTGGCTTCGCGCAATCGCAAAGCCGCGCTTTACATGCACGAGCAAGAGCGAAATCGCGGCAGGCGTAATGCCCTGGATACGCGAGGCCTGCCCGATGGTTTCAGGCTTGTGCTGATTGAGTTTGAGCTGCACCTCTTTCGATAGCCCGCGCACGGCGAGATAATCAATATCGTTCGGTAAACGCGTTTCTTCCTGCGCGAGGCTCGCTGCCACTTCGCCTTGCTGGCGGTCGATGTAGCCTTGATATTTGGCGGCGATGTTGACTTGTTCAGCGACGGCGGCATCCACGGCGGGCGTGTCGGAGGGCATCAAACCAATCACATCTTCATAGAGCACGTTGGGGCGGCGCAGCAATTCAAAAAGCGAATATTCGCGCTCCATCGGTTGCCCCAAGACCCGCACCGCGTCTTGTGTTTCGACCTTTTGCGGGGTCGCCCAGGTGGCTTTTAAGCGTGCCGTTTCGCGCGCAACGGCTTCGCGTTTTTCGCTGAACGCCTGCCAGCGCACCTCATCCACCAAGCCCATTTCGCGGCCGATTTCGGTTAAGCGTTGGTCGGCGTTATCTTCGCGCAGTTGCAGGCGATATTCGGCGCGGCTCGTGAACATGCGGTAGGGCTCGGTCACGCCACGGGTGATGAGATCGTCCACCAATACGCCAAGGTAGGCTTCGTCACGGCGTGGGCTCCAGCCGTCTTTGCCCTGTGCGGCACGGGCTGCGTTGAGGCCGGCGAGCAAGCCCTGTGCGGCCGCTTCTTCGTAGCCGGTGGTGCCGTTGATTTGGCCGGCGAAATAGAGGCCATTGATCGCTTTGGTTTCGAGCGTGGCTTTCAAGCCACGTGGGTCGAAGTAATCGTATTCAATCGCGTAGCCGGGGCGCAGGATATGGGCGTTTTCGAGGCCGACTATCGAGCGCACCAGATTCCACTGCACGTCAAATGGGAGTGAAGTCGAAATACCGTTTGGGTAGTATTCGTTGGTGGTGAGGCCTTCGGGCTCGAGAAAAATCTGGTGGCTTGCTTTATCAGCGAAGCGATGGATTTTGTCTTCTATCGACGGGCAGTAGCGCGGGCC
>JAYVGG010000241.1:0-2607 GCA_043772475.1 Burkholderiales bacterium | reverse complement strand
TCAATACCGAGCGGAACAATTTCGGGCTTGCGTCGCACTTTCATTTTGCGAAACGGCTGCGTAGTGCAGGGGCTGCGCTTGAAGGTAATGCCACAAAATTTATTGCCAAAGCGGGCATCAGTTTGCAGCGCCGCTTCAAACGCGTCGAGTTGTGCGAGCGATCCGGCAACCATGCCATTGATGCCCTCTTCGGCCACCAAAATGCTGCCGAGCAAATCAGCCGTCAATAGGCGTAAGTGATCGACAACGGCATCGGGTGCATCGAGGGCGACGAATTTATAAAACGCAGAGTGGAAAGGGGCGGGGTCGGTCACAGCGGCGATTTAATCTGAAAAGAAGAGGTATTTTCCCACGAAGCCGCGCTCGATTTTTAATTTGGCTTGGCTTTACCACTAGGCCGTCAGCCCGCCGTCGATGACCAAATTGTGGCCCACCACGTAGGACGATTCATCCGAACACAGCCAGAGAATCCCGGCTGCCACTTCGTCGGCGCGCGCGACACGTTTAGCGGGCACAATTTTCGCCATATCGGCGTAATGCGCCTCGATCTGCGCGGGAGTAAAACCGGCCAAACGCCGCTCCCGGCGCGGGGTTTCGATTGCACCGGGGCAGACGGTATTAATGCGAATGCCATGCTGAATGTATTCACGTGCGGCGGCACTCGTGAGCCCATTGATGCCGTGCTTGGTGGCGCTATACATGGCGGCGTTGGCTGTACCCTTGATGCCGTTAGTGGACGATACATTGACGATCACACCACCGCCGGATTTCAACATCGCGTTGATTTCGAGCTTCATGCAAAGCCAGGTGCCACGTAGGTCGGTGGCGATGGAAAGATCGGCGCTCGCATCCGGCAAATCGGCAAGCGGCACCAATGGAAATTCGGCGGCGGCGTTGTTCACCGCAATATCTATGCGGCCAAATTGTTGCAGACACCGGCCAATCATGGCTTCGATCTCGGTGGGCTTGGCCATATCGGCTGCGATGAAATAGGCAACATCGCCTAGCGCGTGCCGTGCGGCGGCACCTCGCGAAGCGTCACGCCCCGCGATGACGACCGTAGCCCCCGCGCGCACAAAACGTTGCGCCGTGGCAAGCCCAATGCCCGCACTGCCGCCGGTGATGAGGACGACCTTATTCGCGAAATCGTACACGGTGAGCTCCTGCCACGGTTAATCAAATGTTGATGAAAATTTATACGTGCGTAAGCAAGATAGTATTCGACTTTCACGTTTGCGTGAGCCTGAAAAATGAAGCGAAAAGCATGAGCATTAACTGGCAAATGATCCCAAAAGTTTTACTCCACGAGCACCTCGATGGCGGGCTACGCCCCCAAACATTACTTGAGCTCTGCCGCGCACGCAATCTGCCAACACCCGCAAACACCGCGCCAGATCTCGCGTCTTGGGTACAGGCGAATGCAAATTCGGGCAGTCTTGTGCGTTATTTGCAAGGCTTTGGCTTAACCGTTGGCGCAATGGCGAGTGTGGCCGCGTGTGAGCGTGTGGCCTATGAAGCCTGTGAAGACGCAAGACTCGATGGCTGCGTGCTGGCTGAATTTCGGATAGCACCGTTGCTACTGGAAGAATTTGGATTAGCGGGCGAAGCGGTCGTGGAAGCGCTACTACGCGGCATGAAAAAAAGTACGCTAGTCGCAGGCCTCATTGTCTGCGGGATGCGCCACGAGCCAGCGGCCAATACGCTGCGTAGCGCGCAATTAGCGGCACGCTATGCCGACGCTGGCGTCGTGGGCTTTGATCTTGCCGGTGCCGAGCATGGCTTCCCCCCTTCACTTCACGCACGCGCGATTGCGGTAGCGCGCGATGCGGGCCTTGGCATCACACTACACGCGGGCGAGGCTGATAGCGGCGCACGCGTGATTGAAGCGGCGGCGCTCGGGGCGACGCGCATCGGCCACGGTGTGAATATCATGGCTTCAGCGGACGGCCACACCCATCGTGCTTGGGTGGACGATGCGCGCGCGCGCGGGCTGCATTTTGAAGTCTGCCCCACAAGCAATGTGCATACCGGCGCTGCCGCCTCGATTGCAACTCACCCCTTGCGCGCGATGGTGGAGGCGGGCTTATCGGTCTCGGTTTCAACCGACAATCGCTTGATGTCCGGCATCACGATGAGCGAAGAATTTCGCAATGTGCATACCGAAAACGGCATTAGCTTGAGCGCGCTACGCGCGATGATGGAGGCGGGGGCGAATGCGTCATTCCTGCCGAAACCCAAGCGGGACGCGGCTCTCGAAGCATTGCGTGCCGTACAAATTTAATTTTTATCGGATCAATATGGAAAATTCAAAACTACTAATTGCGGTGTCGGGAATTGGCTTGGCTGCAACGGTGGCGCTGGGCGTGATGGTGACGAAAGGTAACGGTGAACGTAGCGCGCCAGCCGTGGTGGCGAAGCCTGTACCGACTGCAACTGCGCTGCCTGCACCTCCACCACCTCTGGCTGCACCTGCCCCCGCCGCACCCGCCGTAACAGCGGCCCCCACCGCACCCGCGAGCGCCGCAGAGCTCATCAAACTACGCGAAGAACTCGACACCAAGATCAAAGAAGCCCAAGAACAAACCAAGGTGCTCAACGATGCCGTTA
>JAYVGG010000240.1:0-2966 GCA_043772475.1 Burkholderiales bacterium | reverse complement strand
TCGTCGAGGCTGGCTAGGCTAGTCACTAACGGGCCCGCATCCCCAAAGGGCCTTAAGCGCATATCGACGCGAAAGACAAAGCCATTTTCATCCACCGCGTCAAGTGCGCGAATCAGCCCCTTGCCAACTTGGGTGTGAAATTCGCGCCATGATTTTTCGCCCGTTGCGTCGCCATCTTCGGCATAAACAAAAATCAAATCTATGTCGGACGAAACGTTAAGCTCTGCCGCACCAAGCTTACCCATACCGACAACAACAAGTTGCGCGCGCGCCTCTGTGCGCCAACTGGCCGGCAGATGCAGCGCTTTTGCCGCCGCACTGGCATGGAAATCCAGTGCTGCGGTGACACTCACTTCGGCCAGCGCCGAAACGGTGCTGAGGATTTCAGCCAAGTCCGCCAAGCGATTGATATCACGAAAAATAAGATGCACCATCACGTGCTGCCGTAGTGCGCGTAGCCTCTGGTGAAGCGCGCTGACGCTTGTGTCATCTGCGGCCAATGCGCGCGTCATGTCGGCCGTGCTAAAGGGCGCGCCACCGGCTAAGCGAAGCGCCTCGCGTAGCGTGGGCTCGCGCAGGAGCATGCCTGATGCGTAACGTGAGGCATGAAACATTCGCTCAATTTGTGAGTCGAACAAGGTGAGAGGGTTTGGTGCAGTCATAATATGGGGTCGTCCATAGAGGCGCTTGGCCGTTAAAATAGCATGAGCGAAGCCGATTTCGAGCCATTCGCCAAAGCGCCATCTTTTCACACTTGGAGAAAGTGACATTCTTAAATTAGCGCATCGCGTTGTGCGTTTTAGCGGGCGGACTCTGTTCCGCGTGGTCGTGTTCGCGCTGGTATTGCTCTCATTGGTGGCGTTGGCGGCGAAATACGCGATCATGCCCAATATCTCGCGCTATCAGCCCGAGATCGTGAGCCGTATCGCGAGCGCATCGGGTATGGATGTCACCGCCGGGGCGATTCGCGGGAGCTGGCGCGGGTTTCGGCCGGTTATTGATTTAGAAAACGTGACCTTTAGCGAGCCCCGCAAAAGCAAAATTGCCGAGCCCGGCACCACCGCACTTTCACTTTCACGCCTCACCGCCTCGCTTTCGTGGTGGTCGCTCTTGGCGGGGCCGCTTGAGTTTGGCGAGATCACCTTGAATGAGCCCGCACTCACTTTATCGCGCCGTAAAGATGGCCTCATTTACTTCGCTGGCCGCGCACTCAATCAACCGAGCGCCGAAAAAGAGGATGGCCAACTTTTAGAGTGGCTCACCGCGCAGTCTTCTGTTCGCGTTGCCCATGCCACGCTGACGTGGCAAGACGAAATCACGCCGGGCCCGGATTTGAAATTTTCCGACGTGAATCTGCAAGTCGATAAGGTCGGGGGTGAACATCAAGTCGGGCTATTTGCAACACCGCCTGTGGGTGTCGCGAAGCACGTGGAAGTGCGTGGCAAATTCAAGCTCGATAAGGGTGGGGCGGGCTGGCTTGCGGTTGGCAGCGTCTATGCAGCCGTGACCGAGGCCAATCTCGAAGGCATTCGCTCGCAGCTCGCGGTGCCGCGTGCGCTGCAAACGGGTGTTGGCAACGCCCGCGTGTGGATCGATTTTGATAGCGCCGCCGAGGCGAACAAAGCCACGCCGATTTCACCACTAGCACTTTTTGGCCCGGTGCGTGCGGTCATAGCCGATATCAATCTCATCAATGGCCGCGCTCAGTTTGCCGATGATTTTGCACCGCTCAATGTCGCCAAGCTCGCTGGCCGTATTCAGTACGAGGCAAAGGCAGATGGCTTCACGGCCACAAGCCGCGGGCTTGAGTTTCGTACCCGCGAGGGCATGGTTGCTTCGCCAGCCGATTTTTCATTGACCTTATTGAATCAACACGATGCCAAAGCGGCCAGTGGGGAAGCCACCGGGAACGATATTGATCTGAAAGTGATGGCAGGCGTGCTTGAGTATTTCCCGATTGGCAAAGAGGTGCGCGCCACCTTCGCACGCTTGGGCTTGCGCGGCACGGTGAAGGGCACACGCGTTGCTTGGCGCGGGTATTTTGATGCGCCGTCGGCCTACCAAATGAAGGGTGACGTGCGGGACTTTGGCATGAACGCGCAGGGCATGGTGCCGGGCGTGGCTGGGCTTTCTGGCTCGGTGGAGGGCGACGATAAAGGGGGTAAATTTTTTATCGTGTCAAAAAATCTAAACCTTGATGCCCCCAATTTTTTTAAGGATCCGCTCAAATTTGACAGCCTCGATAGCCAAGGAAACTGGAAGCTCACCGATGAAGCGCTGGAAATTGAGCTTGCCAATGCGGCCGTATCGAATACGGATTTGGCGCTGAATTTCGCCGGACGCTACGTGCGCTTTCGCGCTGACGGGCCGCGTGCGAAGGATGAAAAAGGCCCCGGTAGGCTCGATATCAAAGGCAAAATCACGCGCGCCGATGCGACCAAGGTTGCGGGCTATTTCCCCAATAACATCGCCCCCACGCGCGAGTACGTGGGCTGGGCGGTGCGTGGCGGCACGATAGACTCTGCCGATTTTTTGATTAACGGCACTGTGTTTGACTTTCCGTTTCACAAGGGCGTGGGCGGTAAATTTAGCGTGAGCGCAACTCTAAAAGAAGTCGATTTTCGCTATGCCGATGGCTGGCCGCAGATCGACAATATCAATGGGGTGTACGCGATTGAGAACACCAAAATGAGCGGACAATTTACGTCCGCTTCCATCTTGGGAGCCAGGCTGCAAAATACGTCGCTGGCAATCGACGACCTCACGCAACGCCCCGGCCTGCTGATGATGAATAGCGACATCGAAGCGCGCGCCGAAACGGTGACGCGCTATCTCAAAGAAAGCCCGCTCGCCAATGGGGTAGGGGGCTTTAGCAAATTTGTCAGTATCGAAGGGCCGGGAAACTTGGCGCTGGGGCTCAAGATAAAACTGGGCGAAAAAATCGAGACCGCAGTCGATGGCCGCTA
>JAYVGG010000239.1:0-3041 GCA_043772475.1 Burkholderiales bacterium | reverse complement strand
GGACCCTTCCGTTGACCATCGTTGTTACGGCTCTCGCAATGGTGGGCCACCGATTGCAATTGTTCGAGATGGCCACGCAAAGTTGGGTCGAGCTCGTGCTGACTTTGCCGATTTTTTTCTGGGCGGGTTGGCCATTCCTGCAACGTGGCGTGCAGTCGGTCATCCATCGCAGCCCGAATATGTGGACCTTAATTGGGCTGGGTACATCGGCAGCCTTTATCTACAGCGTAGTTGCGACTATTACACCGCAGGTTTTTCCGGCATCGTTTGTCTCAATGGGCCGCGTTTCGGTCTACTTTGAAGCGGCGGCGGTCATCATTTCGTTAACCCTGCTCGGCCAAATTCTTGAACTCAAAGCGCGTTCACAAACCTCCGCTGCGATTAAATCGCTGCTGGGTCTCTCGCCTAAAACAGCACGCCGCATCAATCTCGATGGCACGGAAGAGGATGTGCCGTTAACGCACGTACATATTGGTGATCGCCTACGAGTTCGTCCCGGCGAGAAAGTGGCCGTTGACGGTGTGGTGGAGGAAGGGGGCAGCGCAGTCGATGAATCGATGCTCACGGGCGAACCTATGCCCATCACAAAGCGTGAGGGGGACAAGTTGATTGGTGCCACCATGAACACCAACGGTACCTTGGTGATGCGCGCAGAAAAGGTTGGTTCTCAAACCGTGTTGGCCAGCATTGTACAAATGGTCGTACAGGCTCAACGATCACGTGCGCCGATGCAACGTATGGCCGACAAGGTTGCCGGCTACTTTGTCGTTGCGGTCATTTGTATTTCTCTGCTCACGTTTCTGGTTTGGGGGATGTTAGGCCCCGAGCCGAGCTGGGTGTATGGCCTTATCAATGCGGTTGCGGTGCTGATCATTGCCTGCCCCTGCGCGCTTGGGCTGGCGACACCGATGTCGATCATGGTGGCGACCGGCAAAGCGGCAACGCAAGGTGTGCTGTTTCGTGACGCGGCTGCAATAGAAAAGTTTTGCAAGATTGATACCCTGATTGTCGACAAAACCGGCACGCTGACGGAAGGTAAGCCGCGATTTGATCGTGTGATTGCGTCGCAAGATTACACCGAAGACGAGGTGTTGCGACTCGCCGCGAGCCTCGATCAAGGTAGCGAGCATCCGCTGGCTGATGCCATCGTGCGTGCTGCACGTGAGCGCAAGTTAGTGCTTGGCAAGGCGGAAGGTTTTGAATCCAGCACGGGCATTGGTGTACGGGGAAACGTGGACGGAAAACACTTGGCGCTGGGTAACGTAACGCTAATGGCGCAACTAGGCATAACGGTCGATGCCTTGAAGTCACAAGCTGAAGCGTTGCGTGCTGAGGGTGCCAGCGTGATGATTCTGGCGGTTGAGAAAAAAGCGGTGGGTCTATTGGCCGTTTCCGACCCGATCAAGACGAGTACGGCCGAAGCACTTGCCGCACTTAGGTTATCCGGCATAGAAGTCATCATGGCGACAGGTGATGGCCTGACGACAGCGAAAGCGGTGGGTAAAAAACTTGGCATTGATGAAGTGTATGGCGAGGTTAAGCCTGCCGATAAATTGGCGTTGGTCGAGAAATTGCAGCGTGAAGGCCGCATCGTGGCGATGGCTGGTGATGGTATTAACGACGCACCGGCACTTGCGAAAGCTGATGTCGGCGTTGCAATGGGCACCGGTACGGATGTCGCGATGAATAGCGCACAGGTGACACTTGTGAAAGGCGACCTGCGTGGTATCGCTCAGGCGCGCGCTATTTCGGCTGCAACCGTCGCCAATATGAAACAGAACCTCGGTTTTGCGTTCGTCTACAACGCGCTGGGCGTGCCGTTGGCGGCGGGTGTGCTCTATCCTTTGACAGGTTGGTTGCTTTCTCCCATGGTTGCGGCGCTGGCGATGAGTTTGAGTTCGGTTTCGGTTATCACGAATGCGCTCAGGCTGAGAGGCCAAGGTTTAAAAAACGTGGCGCTAGTAAGTCTTCCGCAGCCAAAGTAAGTCGATGGCAGACAAGAACGATTCCACCACGACCATTTTCTTTGCGCTCGGTGCTAATGCCTTCATTGCCGTCGCGAAAGGCATCGCCGCGTGGCTCACCGGTTCCAGTTCAATGCTCGCCGAAGCGGTGCATTCAGTTGCAGACTGTGGCAATCAAGGATTGCTGCTGCTCGGTCTTAAGCGTTCGGCGCGGCCGCCCGATGACGAATTCCCGCTCGGTCATGGCCGGGCGATTTACTTCTGGTCGTTTATTGTTGCGCTGATGCTCTTTAGCATGGGCGGCGTATTTTCGATCTACGAGGGCATACACAAGATGGGCAGTGACCGGCCAATCACGGACCCGTGGATCGCAATCGGTGTGCTGGTGGTGAGTCTTGTCGCCGAATCTATTTCGCTTTGGAAAGGCATGACGCAGGTTAACGCGTTGCGCGGTACGCAATCACTGTGGCGCTGGTTTCGCGATACGCGGCGAAGCGAGCTGCTGGTCGTTATTGGCGAAGACATTGCGGCAACCGCCGGTCTCGCCTTGGCTTTGCTTGCAGTAGCCATGGCGATGCTCACCGGTAATCCGATTTTCGACGCGATCGGCAGCTTAGCGATTGGGGTGCTGTTGCTGGTCGTAGCGGCGTTCGTTGGCTTTGAAGTCAAAGCGTTACTGGTCGGGCAGAGCGCCGATCCTGCGTTGAGCAACGAGATTCATCGTTTTCTTATGGAGCAAGAGGAGATTGCCGAGGTCTTCAATCTGATCACTTTGCAGAATGGCAATGATGTCGTTGTCGCCGTCAAGGCGCGGATGACAGAAACTGTGTCTGCGTCGGCACTGATTGATTCTATCAATCGATGTGAGCGCGCGTTGCGTGTGGCTTTTCCAGAGGTGCGGTGGTTGTTTTTTGAGCCAGATTCAGAGACTTGAAGGGTTGCCACAGCGCAGAAATAAGTTGAAGGGGACTAATATCTGTGCAATCGCCGCATTAAAGGCTTCGGATCCGCGACTAAGGTATTTCTTGTTTCGCCCACCCCTGTAAGTTCGGTGCCGCACAGACTGCATGTTCTCGG
>JAYVGG010000238.1:0-6504 GCA_043772475.1 Burkholderiales bacterium | reverse complement strand
TAGGGCCCCGGTAAAAACCCTTTGTGTGACACGTAGATCAAGCGCGGGTTAAGTGCGGAAAGGCTCGCGTAATCGAGGCCTAGTTTTTTCATCGCCCCTTCTTTGAAATTCTGGGTCACGATGTCGGCGGTGGCGATCAGCTTCAATGCCACCTCACGCCCGCGCGCATCGTTGAGATTGAGTGCGATGCTTTTTTTATTGCGATTAAACATCGCAAAAAACCCCGCCCCCGAGCCCGAAAGCCGGCGCGTATTGTCGCCCGTGAGTGGCTCGACTTTGATCACTTCCGCCCCCATATCAGCGAGCACCATCCCGCAAGTCGGGCCCATCACCATGTGGGCAAATTCGATCACGCGGATGCCGGCGTAGGGGAGGGTGGGGGTCATGGCATTGGCGGGGAAAGTGGAGCGACGAGTTTACGCGTTAGTGGGGAAAAACACAGGGCGAGGCTCCAAATTGCGCCCGCAATAATGCCGAAGGCCCAATAGGGGCGCGGTGTTCAACGCCGCCACCGGCCAGGATGCACGATCCCCCCGCCATCCTCCGACTGCATCTTTCACCCCCAACCTGTTTGCACGTGTAGTAGTATTGTGTGTCAATGTTCGCAAGTACCCAACCCCTCTCATGGAGAAAATATCGTCATGAAATTGCACCCCATTGCAAAAGCACTATTGCTGGCTTTCCCGTCCGGTTTGGTGATCGGCGCGTCGGGCGCTGCCAGCGCTCAGGACGCGCAGCAGCCCGCTAAGTCGGGCACGGAGCAGTCCACCAAGTCGGCCACGGCTGTTATTGATCGCATCGTTGTTACGGCGACAAAACGAGAAACCACCCTGCGCGATGTGCCGTTCTCGATCAACGCGCAAACCGAAGAAGATATCCGTAAGTCGGGTGCGGTCACGCTTGAAGATCTCGCGCGCAATGTCGCCGGTCTCGCTATTCAAAATCTCGGGCCGGGGCAGAGCCAGGTGTCGATTCGCGGCGTGTCATCGGGGCAGATTGTTCGTGATCAGCCCGGTGTTAAGGAGCAGGTGGGTGTCTACCTAGACGAAACCGCGATCTCGATGTCGCTCTTCACGCCCGACATTGATCTTTTCGATTTGAAGCGCGTCGAAACCCTGCGCGGCCCGCAAGGCACGCTCTACGGCTCGGGCAACATCGGCGGCACGATACGCTACATCACCAATGAGGCGAAGATCGGTGTCTCGGAAGGCACCGTCGAAGCCACCATCAACAGCATCGCCGATGGCAATAGCGGCGGCGGCGTGAAGGCGGCGATCAATGTGCCGATGAATGATGCGGCGGCCATGCGTGTCGTCGGTTACCACACTAAATTTGGCGGCTGGATCGACGCACTCGGCCCCGGTGGCGGCAAGGATGTCAATGGCGGTGAGCGCACCGGTGGCCGCCTAAGCTTCACCTTCCAGCCGAGCCGGGACGTGACGATTACGCCGCGCCTCTTGACCCAAAAAGTGACCGCTGACGGCTTCAATCGTCAGGAGTCGTTTAACCTCTATGCGAATCGATTTACGACGACGGTGCCGCCGGTGAGCTTGCAAGAGCGCCAGCAGTATCTGCTGCTGCGCGAAAAATTCGAGGACAAGACCACGATTGCCGACGCGACCGTCAAGGTTGGATTCGGCAGTTTTGACCTGACCTCGGTGACCACGCACACGGATCGCAATATTTTGGTTAGCCGCGACGCGAGTGCGCTGACAGGCTCGGTGTCGGTCGATCTTGGCTTTCCAGCAGCCGGGGTGCTACTGCCCTCGCGCCTCAACGACACCACTGATTTCAAAGGCTTCACGCAGGAATTACGTTTTAGCTCCAAAGGTAAGGATGCGCTGCAATGGCTGGTTGGCGCATTTTTCGCGAACGCAGATCGCAAGTACGCGCAGCGCCTGCCGACCCCCGGCTACGATGCCTTTACCAACGCGCGCTTTGGTGCTGGCACGGCGGCAGGTGCCGCCAATGGCTTCCCGCTAGAGTCGCCCTACAACGCGGATATTCCCTACAACCTAAAGCAGACGGCGATCTTCGGTGAAGTCAGTTACGAAATGAGCAAAGAGTTGACCGCCACCGTGGGCGGGCGTTTTTACGATTACAAGGAAGAGCGCACGTTCAAGTCGGGGGGCTTATTTTCCGACGGCAACAACAATTTCGACAAAACCAAATCGGACGGATTCAATCCGCGCCTGCTGTTTGCCTACAAGTCATCTGACAGCACGACTTGGAATGCTCAGGCATCAAAAGGTTTCCGCTTAGGCGGCGTGAATGATCCGCTCAACGTGCCACTGTGTACCGCGCAAGACCGCGCCATCTTCGGCGGCTATCAGCGCTTTACCGACGAGTCGCTCTGGAACTACGAGGTCGGGGTCAAGATGCAGCAGCCGGGCTTGACCTTTAACGCGGCCGCGTTTTATACCCAGATGAAAGATCTTCAGGTCACGCTAGATGCAGGCTCCTGCTCGTCGCGCGTGGTATTCAATGTGCCGAAAGCGCACTCGTCGGGTATCGAGCTCGAGATGACGGCGAGGCCTGCCGATGGCATCGAATTGGCACTCTCAGGCTCCGCCGTCAATGCGGTGTTCGATTCGACGGTCAAGGACGGCACGGGCGCTGTTCTTGGTGGCATCCGCGACGGCAACCGCCTGCCCTCGGTACCGAAGATTCAAGTCACGGCGAGCTTCACCTACAACTTCAGCCTAGCCGGTCGCGAATCGTACGTCACCGCCTCGGCGCAGCACGTAGGCAGCCGCTTTACGCAGCCCTCGGACCAAGAGAACAACCCGCGCACCTTCACGCACCGGCTACCTTTCCAAGGTGCCCCCGCGACAGCGGCCACCACGCTCAATCTCGAGCTGCCTAGCTATAGCCAGATCAACCTCAGCACGGGGATGGACTTCGAGCGCGGGCTCTCCGCCGTTCTCTACGTCAACAACCTCACCGACGAAAAAGCGCTGCTTTCCTTCGACCGGGAACGCGGCGGTCGCGCCAGGCTAGGCTTCGCCACCAACCAGCCTCGCACCATCGGTGTTACGCTTCGGAAGTTGTTCTAAGCGGATAGGGCTCAATCGCGCGGCAGGCCATTGGCCTGCCGCGTTTTCGATGAGGGTTGAACACATCCAGAATTGTTCGGGAAAGGAAGTGGAATCAATCGTGAACTGCGCGGGATTGGCAGTCGCGCCCACCGTGATTGGTTCCTTTCCGAAAATAGTTCGAGAGTACGATCAGGCTCCATGTTTGCGCATGAATTCAGCCCGCTACCCCATCCGCTGAAACGGGTTGAGCGTTGTCACCCCGAGCGCTTTGAAGTCGCGCACGTTTCTCGTGACAACGGTGAGGCCATGCACGCTCGCGGTGGCCGCGATAAAGGCATCTTCGGCCAAGGTGTCGGACTTGCCGTGCATAAGCCGCGCCCACTCGCGGCACACGGGCGCATCAAGTGGAAGCAATTGCCCGCTGGCTACAATTTGCTCTAGCCACGATTCGATTTGCAGCGCTTTGCTTGCGTCTTGCTGGCGGGTTACTTCAACGCCGCGTTGGATCTCGCCTACTGTCATCGCAGAGATAAAGAGCGTATTGGTGTTTTGCGCTTCGATCCATGCCATCACGCCGCCGTGGGGCTTTAACTTGCGTGACTCAGAGACCACATTGGTGTCCAGCAGGAACATCAAATTTTTCGTAACTTAAGCGCACCCCTTGCGGGGACGGAAAGCTCGACGATAGCCGTGCGATCGAGCATCAATTGCTTCAGGGTGCGCTTACTGGCCGCTTGCAGTGCATTCCATTGGCGAATAGGTACCAATACCGCTGTTGCCGCGCCGTGCTTGGTGACCACCTGTGGGCCTTCGGCCAAGCTGGTTTCAAGCATCTCGCTAAATCGGGCTTTTGCGTCTTGAATAGGCCATGTGTGCATTGCTGTGTCCCGCGATAAATAGTCAGTATTATGACTAGTTTAGCACGCCGCTATCTCATGGCGGCGGGGCGTTCATAGCGTTACCCATTAACCCACAATAACGCACACCAAGTGTAGGCGGCTGGCGGCGCGGGCATTGGCGCGCCGCGCCGTTGATATACTTGTATAGCAAACAACTTTTTAGGAACAACACCATGCTTGCCATCCGCCTGCCCGATGCAATTGAAGAGCGGCTTAACCACCTCGCTCTAGAATCCGGTCGCACCAAAACCGCACTCGCGCGCGAAGCAATCGCCGAGTACATCGACGATCTAGAGGACTACTACCTCGCCGAAGCGCGTGCGCGCAAAAACCGTAAGTCCATTCCTCTTGAAGATGTGGAGCGAGCGCTTGGCCTTTGAGATCGAGTTTGACCCCGATGCCGTGAAGGACATCAAAAAACTCGATCCGCAGGTTCAGCTTCGACTAATCGGGTTCCTGAAAGAGCGGGTCGCACCGCTAAGCAACCCGCGCGAAATTGGCGAGGCCTTAGCCGGTGCCAAGCTCGGTAACTATTGGACGTACCGCGTGGGTGACTGGCGCATCATCTGCGATATTCAGGATAAGCGCATTGTTGTGCGCGTGTTGCGCGTGGGGAATCGGAAGGAAGTTTATCGCTAGTTGTGGGCAGAGATTTTTAGAGAGCCCATAGCTCAAACCGCGCACCACTACTAGCTCCCCGGCCATTTAAACAGAAAAAAATGTCACCATTGAAGCCCCCAAACCGTCACGCCGCATGCGGCAACACTTCATGCTCAATCTTTTTGCCGTTAGCGAGTTGTGCCGCCTTCAGGTCGTAGCTGGTTTGAAGGTTCAGCCAGAATTGCGGCGTGGAATTGAAATACCGTGCCAGCCGTAATGCGGTGTCCGGCGTGACACCGCGCCTTTCGCGAACGATGTCGTTGACGCGCGGTGCCGCCACGCGCAGCGCAACCGCCAGCGCGTGGGCGGACAAGCCTAAAGGCAGCATGAATTCCTCGCGGAGAATCTCGCCGGGGTGAATGGGACGCATCTTGTTCATCTTTCGTGCCTCAATGGTAGTCAACAATCTCGACGTCTTCGGGTTCGTTCTTGCTCCAGCGGAAACAAATACGCCATTGGTCGTTAATGCGAATGCTGTGTTGACCTTTCCGATCACCTTTCAACGCTTCAAGCCGATTTGCTGCCGGTGCCAACAAGTCCCGTAGCTCTGCTGCGTCGTCAAGCATTTGCAGTTTGCGTGTGGCGACGATGTCGATATTGACAAATCGTCTGACGCGTTTGCCCTCGTACAGCGCTTGTGTGTCACTGCATTTGAATGAACGAATCATGCGGAAAGCATATAACGATCAGCGTTAAATGGCAAGCGTTGCCTGCCGACGGGTGGGCATCAACATGCAGCAAGGTGCCGCAAAGTAAAACGCCGCGCCCCCATTAGCGTTCCAGCCATTTCAACAACGCAACACCCGCATCAGAAATCACCAAACCCGTCACGTACTCGCGCCATCCAACCCCAACTCCTGCACCTTCCGCGTCAACGTATTTCGCCCAATCCCCAGCAAAGTCGAAGCCTCAATCCGCCACCCGCCTGTATGCGCGAGCGCCTGCGTAATGAGCGCACCCTCGAGCACATGCGTGAACGTGGCAAAAAATTTCCTTGTCGCCGCGATGCCAATTGCCGACAATGGCTGAAACCCCAGTATCGGCGGGGGCCACTGACGGTAGGCCTTTTACGGCGACTACTTGCCCGGCGCCATCCCACTGATCCAGTGGCGAATTATCGACAGGTAATAATGTGCTTGACAGCCCCCCCCCCCCCCGCGCGTAGCATCATTTTTGCTGTCCGCAATTCCTGTGCACCACAACCAACTCAAGGAGAAAACATGTTCGCGAAGAAAATGGTGTTTCTTGGAGTAGTCATGCTTTTGATTTCATTTATCGCGCCAACGTGGGCAAACGTCGTGTCGCCTAGGGATTCGTTCCGAAGTGGTTATGGATTCGTAGCCGCAAGCAATGATCGCAAATCTCAGATTGACCATATTGTTCGAGGAATTGGCAAGCCCAAGTTGCAGCAGGACGCATACGGGCGAATCAGTCGAATCGAGATTGAGCGGGGTGACTTTGTTGAGTTTCGCTATGATCATGACGGACAGGCGATTCCGCACAAGAGTATGCTGAATGGAAAGCACTACGGCCCAAAAGCGACAGCGGCATTGTTAAAGGCCTTTCAGATTAGGCAACCACTCAGGTTTGCAGGCGCTAGCAATAACATTTACCAGGTCAAGGGAAGTGCGCCTGGGTCGTCTCGCGCTGAGTTCGGATTTCAGAAGGCGCAGTTCGTTAATGGCCAAAATGAGCAAGAGCTCTGTCAGGGAAATCAGCAATGTCTGCAGGATCTAGAGGATAAACAGTGTGCAATGGATCCAACTTGCTTCGGTATTTGGGATTCTATAAACTCGTTCGTCGGAAGCTTTGCGAATTGGCTGGGTGTGTCGGCAGCGCTCGGCGGGACAATTGGGGCTGTGATCGGAGTTCTCGAGGGTGCGGGGGCGGCGGCGGTTCTTACGGCG
>JAYVGG010000237.1:0-2555 GCA_043772475.1 Burkholderiales bacterium | reverse complement strand
GAAAAGAAAAACATCGCTTTACTCGACAAACCGGTGGAATCTTCCGGAGAGCTGTTCTACAGCGCGCCAGACCGCTTGGAAAAACGCACCCTCAAACCTAAACCCGAATTCATGGTGCTGGATCAAGGCACTTTGGTGATCGAGCGGGGCCGACAAAAACATCGCCTGCAATTGCAGGAATACCCCGAACTAGCGGTTTTTATCGAGAGCATACGTGGCACTCTCGCGGGTGATCGCAAAGCACTGGAACGCAATTATCGACTGGCGCTGGAAGGCACAGCCGTACACTGGACGCTGCAACTATGGCCGCTCGATGAAAAAATGCTGGCGGTGGTCAAGCGCATCCGGATCACAGGGGTGCGCGACGCCATGCGCAGCTTCGAAATCTTCCAAACTGATGGCGATAGTTCGCTCATGTTGATCGAAAAGTTGAACCCTTGAAACAAGCCGCAACGCCGCGCAACCGGATCGCTATCGCGCTCTGGCTCGCGTTTATGCTGGTCTGCGGTATTGTCATTAGCCGCAGTCAGTTCACCACCGATTTATCCGCTTTTTTACCGCGTAGCCCAACACCCGCACAACAATTGCTGCTGGAGCAAATACGCGATGGCTTCGCCTCGCGCCTGATTCTGGTCGGTATCGAAGGTGTCGACGCGCCCACCCGCGCGCAGCTTTCCAAACAAGTCGCGCAAAGCCTACGCACCAACCCTGCTTTCGTCAGTGTCAATAACGGCGAGCCGGTCAACGCCGAGCGCGACCGCGCTTATCTCTTCAACAACCGCTATCTACTCAGCCCCGCCGTAACGCCAGCGCGTTTCAGTGTAGAAGGCCTGCACACCGCTTTAAGCGATAGCATCGATCTGCTCGCCTCGCCTGCCGGGCTGCTGGTCAAATCCTTATTGCCGCGCGACCCCAGCGGTGAAATGCTGCAACTACTCGAACAGCTCAACAGCGGCAATCAACCGCAATTGCGCGCAGGGGCTTGGGCATCACGCGACGGCACTCGCGCCTTACTACTGCTGCAAACGCGCGCTGCCGGCAGCAACATCGACGCCCAGCAAAGTGCGATGGAAGCCATCCAAAAAGCCTTCGACACGGCCCCCAGCGCAACGTCTGCAGCTCACCTATTGATGACAGGGCCGGGGGTGTTTTCGGTGTCGTCGCGCGCCACCATCAAAAGCCAGGTAACACGCTTATCCATTATTAGCGTGGCGCTCATCGCAACGCTGTTATTGCTGGTATATCGATCATTCAACGCACTCGCATTGGGCTTCTTACCGGTTGCCAGCGGCGCTTTGGCCGGCATCGCCGCCGTCAGCTTGGGCTTCGGCGCAGTGCATGGCATCACCCTGGGATTTGGCACCGCATTAATTGGCGAGGCGGTGGATTATTCCATCTATTTGTTTGTGCAATCCGAACAAGCTCAAGTTGATCAGCAAAACTGGATCCAGCGTTTCTGGCCCACCATCCGCCTCGGCGTGCTGACGTCCATCTTCGGTTTCGCATCGCTGCTATTGTCCGGCTTTCCGGGGCTGGCGCAGCTCGGTCTGTATGCCATTTCCGGATTGATCGTCGCCGCAGCCGTCACGCGTTTCGTCTTACCGCATCTACTGCCTAGAAATTTTCGTATCCACGATGTCACGACCATCGGCCTCGCCCTATCGCATCTGGTACAGCGTGCCGCCAAACTACGCTGGGCCGCCGTCTTGGTACTGTTGATTGCCTGCGCGATTCTCGTCAGCAAGCACGATACGATATGGAATGAAAAAATCTCTTCCTTAAGTCCAGTATCGCAAGCCGAACTGGCGCTGGACGCAAGCTTACGCGCCGATATGGGCGCACCCGATGTGCGTTACCTGGTCGTGGTCACCGGGGCGACTCAAGAATCCGTATTGCGCACAGCCGAACAAGTTTCCACGCTGCTACAGGCGCAAGTCGATCAAGGCGCGCTGGCGAAATTTGAAACACCTAGCCGCTATTTACCCAGCTTAGAAACCCAACGCGCGCGCCAAGCCAGCTTGCCCGACCCCAGCATACTCCCCGCGCGGCTTGCAGCAGCGGTGCAAGGCTTACCCATCAGTGCACAACGCCTACAGCCGTTTGTCGAGGATGTCGCTAGCGCCCGTCAGCAAGCCCTGCTAAAAGCCTCCGATTTGGAACACACCTCGATGGCCATGGCGGTAGATGCGCTACTCATCCGCCAAGGCGCGCATTGGCGCGCCTTATTGCCGCTCACCGCGATACCCGGTGCAAACATCGATGCAGATCGGATTCGCAGCGCTTTGCAGGCGAGCAGTTTGGCTCAGGTGTTGTTCGTGGATTTGAAGGTCGAGTCCGATCAGTTGTATTCCGGTTACTTGCATGAAGCAATCACCTTGTCACTCGGTGGTCTAGTGGCAATTTTTGCTTTACTACTGTTCGTGTTTCGCTCACCGCTGCGCCTGTTGCATATCATCGTGCCGCTCACCGCAGCGGTGGTCACGGTCACTGCGGGTTTGGCTTTATTTGGCCAGCAATTGATTATTCTGCACTTGGTGGGTCTGCTTTTGGTGGTG
>JAYVGG010000236.1:0-3796 GCA_043772475.1 Burkholderiales bacterium | reverse complement strand
CTCGCTAACAACAGCGCTCCAATTTTAGACCTTGAACTGACGCAACTTGGCGAACTCGCTCTGGCCTTGGTCGGCGGCGGTAGCGGCGCGATCAACCTCTAATCCTGATACTTACTCTTAGGGCTACACGACCTTCCCAACCCCAACCCTCCGAACCCCCTCCACCGACTCCAACCTATGGCTCACCAGCACCACACTAGCCACGCGAGTCGCAAGGTTCTGCCGAATGGCGCGTTCTTGGTCGGTGTCAACTTGGTCTAGGGTTTCGTCGAGGAAGAGTGTGTGTGGATTGCGGTAGAGCGCGCGGGCGAGTAGCACGCGTTGTTTTTGTCCGCCTGATAGTGTGCTGCCGAGTGCGCCTACTAGGGTGGAGTAGCCCATTGGGAAGTTGTTAATTTCGTCATCAATTCCTGCCGCGATGGCGGCAACTTTGATTTCGTCTAAGTCGTAATCGCCGCCGAAGGCAATCGCATCGGCGAGCGAGCCTAAGAAGAGTTGGTCGTCTTGCATCACAGCGCCCAGCCGGCTCCGGTATTGGGCCATGTCCCAATCGCGAAGATCGCGGCCATTCACGAGTACCTGCCCCTCTGTGGGCGGTAATAGCCCCAGCAAAACCTTGAGCAATGTTGTTTTCCCAGAGCCCGATGGCCCCACGAGGGCGACGGTTTCGCCGGGGTTGATTTGCAGGTTCACGCCGCGAAAGGCGTAGCCTTCGGGGCCATAGGCGTAGCCCAGATTACGTGCCTCAATGACCAGCGGATCGTGCTTGGTCATGGTCGCGAGCGCGACATTGGTGCTGGTTTTTTCTTCGTCCGCCAACGCTATATCGGCGATGCGCTCGGCGTGTAAGTCGAGCATACGGAATTCATTCCATTTGTCGACGAGATTATTGATGCGGCCTAAAAACACGAGCTTAAAGCCCAAGAACGCATACAACATGCCTATCGAAAAAACGCCGTCCATCACCAGGTAGGCTGCGAGCCAGATCACGATTACGTTCTCAAGACCAAACACAAGCCCGAACGAGGCGCGCTGGTAAATGCCGACACTTTGGACTTTGACGTTGGCGTTGATGTGCTCGACGACGAGATTTTGATACGCCACACGGCGCTCGTTTTCACGCAAGTTGAGTTTGATCGCCATCATGCCGCGAAGGGTCTCGATAAAGTGCGTGCTGGCTTTGGCCTCGTGGGCAAGCTGCTCGTCGGTGGCGTAGCGCTGCGGGTAGAAAAATATCCAGCGTAGTACCGCGTAAATCATCGCGGCCGCGATCACGATCGCGGTGAGCTTGAGGCTGTAATAGCCCATCACGATCAGTGTCAACACCACCATCACGCCGTCGATAAAAGTCTCGACGAAGGCCGTGGATAGGGTCTTTTGGATCGCATCGACGCTGCGAAATTTAGAAACAATATCGCCGATATTGCGCTTCTCAAACCACGCTAAGGGTAGCTTCACGAGGTGGCTAAAGAGGGTCGTCATGAGGCGCATATTGAATCGCGTCGAAAGATACACCCCCACCCATGCCCGCACAGCGGTGACGGCCACCTGCACGATCACGAGTGCGCCAAAGGCGATGCCGAGCACGGCTAAAAAATCGCGGTCTCGCCCGACTAGCACACGATCTACGGTGAGTTGCAAAAAGAACGGCATGGCAATCGCGAAAACCTCGATCGCGAGTGAGAGCAGCACTAATTGCGCCACGCTGCCGCCAAGCCCCGAGCCCGCCGAGAGTAGCTGCCAGGCGCTAATTTTTTCGCGCTCGTCACGTTTCTTAAAGCTCGATGTCGGCGTGAATTCCATCGCGATGCCGGTGAAATGTTTCGAGGCTTCGTCCTGCGTGAGTTTGCGCTTGCCGCGCGCGGGGTCGTTGACGGTGATGGTGTTGCCCGACACTGCCGTGAGTACGACGAAGTGATTCATATCCCAATGCAGCACGGCCGGTAACTGTAGCTTGCCGAGTTGTGTGAGCGAAACCTGCACGCCGCGCGCGGCAAGGCCCATCGCCTCGGCCACTTGCGAGATGTGCTTGAGTGTTACGCCCTTGAGCGAGGGCGAGAGTCGCACGCGCATGGCGGAGAGATCAGTGAGATAGCCATGGGCTGAGGCCACCATCGCCAAGCAAGCGATGCCGCACTCGGGTGCCTCGCTTTGCAAAATAATCGGGATGCGGCGGCGAAAAATATCGAACATTAGATTCTCCCGCGCAGTTGCAAAATCGGCTCGAAAATCCATTCGAGCAGACTTCGCTTCTCAAGCAAAATATCGGCGTTAACCAGCATCCCCGATCGCAGCGGGATCTCTTGGCCGAGCGCTGCCACGGCTTGCTTATCGAGCTTCACATTCACCCGGTAGACCGGCTCTTTCGCTACCGTGCTGCCGATTTTTTCGCCCGCTGACCACACCGTTTGGCTCACGTCATCAATCACGCCACGATACTGCCCGAAGCGCTCGAAAGGGAAAGCCTCATAGCGCAGCACGACTTCCTTTCCCTTAGTCACAAAGCCAATCGCACGTGAAGGCACGAGTAGCTCGGCGTGCAGCACGCTGCCTTTTGGTAGCACCGTGACGAGGAGCGCATCGACCCCGACTGATTGGCCCGCACTCACCGCGATATTGGTCACGGTGCCGGTAATCGGCGCGCGAATCACGCTCTCGCGGCGAGAGTCTTCGGTCGCCTGGGATTGCTGCAATTCACTTATTTGGCGCGAGACTTGATCAGACTGGCTACGCGCGCGCAGGCTGATCGCGGGCTCTTCCAAGCGCGCGGTGGCGAGATCGCGCTCGAGCGTTAAGCGCTGGCGTGTGAGGGTTTGTACGCGAATTTCCTGATCGGTGACGTCGTCTTGCTTTTGCCGCGCGACGATGTCGGAGACAAATTTTTCACGCGCAAGATCGGCGAAGCGCTTAGCTTGCTCACGCGAGGAGGCGAGCCGATCATTTTGTAATTTTATTTCGCGGTCTACCTGAGCAATCTCGCTACCCATATCGGTGATTTTTTTGCGAAGCTGGGTCACCTGCTGTGCAGCCAGCGCCTGCCCTTGGGCCTGCTCACGCGCGAGTAGCGTGCGACGCTGGGTGAGCTCACCGGCCACCACATCGCTGGTCGAAGTATTGCTGCCACTTGCACGCTCAAACGAGACCTTCGCAAGCGGCATCCCGGCGATCACTTCTTGCCCCTCTTTCACGTTTAGCTCCGCCACCCGGCCCGCATCGGGGAATGTCACGCGTGCAGCGCCCACATCGAGCGCCAGAAAGCCCTCTACCCGCTCGCGGCGTGTGTACTCGCCCCACACCGCGACCCAGATCATCAGCGCCGCACACCCCAGCGCCAACAAGGTCAACGCCCAAAAAGATAGCGGACGCAGATTGGTGGTTTCACCAAAAAATTTCTCGCGCTGCGCGTCAATCGCCTCTTGGCGGAATAGTTTTTTTGTCATCCCGGCATACCCTCACTTTGTCACCTGATTGTAAGGCATGGTGACGGCCGATGGCGAATTGGGTGCGTAGAATTTAGACTGATGTTGTACCCTGTCGCGGCCTGCGATAGATAGCGCATGGATGGGTTAAACACAAGCACTGGCGCGGTGTTTGAGGCTTTTGCGTAGGCGGCGCCAAGCTTTAGGCCGGCCGCCGCATCGACTAAAAACTAGCCTTCAGCCGCCAGCGCTTGCGATGTCACGACGGCTGCAATACTTTGTGCCAGCGCCGTCACCTCGGCGCGCACGGGCCCTTCCACCATCACGCGTATGACAGGCTCAGTGCCGGATGCGCGCAACAGCACGCGGCCACTGCC
>JAYVGG010000235.1:0-3174 GCA_043772475.1 Burkholderiales bacterium | reverse complement strand
CCCGGTGACAAAATCACCATGTTGCCCGCCGCGGCCGTTGCAGCGGCGACCCTTGCCGAGGGCCAGCGCACGCCGGTCGTCTCGCTCTACGCGCTATTTTCGAGTGCGGTGGGCGAGCTTGTCAGCACACGCTCGGTAATTGAGACCGTGATGATCGCAAGAAACCTACGCATCGGTGAGCTTGAGACGCGCTTTCACGCTGATGCAATCGCAAGCGGGGCCATAGCAGGCGAATTTGGTGCAGAGCTCTTGGTGCTCTACGCTATCGCCCAAACACTGGGCAAACGGCGCGGTAAGAAAGACGGCGACCAAGATAAGGTCGATTACAACTTTGAAATCCGCAACGCGCGCGTCGACATTATTGTGCGTAAACGCGGAAACCCGATTGATACCGTCGTCTCTGAGCTGATGATTTTCGCTAATAGCGAATGGGGCAAGTGGCTCGCCGATAATGGCGTGGCGGCGATTTACCGCGCGCAGTCGAACATGAAAACGCGCATGACGACCGACGCGCTCCCGCACGAGGGCTTGGGTGTGGCGCAGTACGCTTGGTCGTCCTCACCACTGCGCCGCTACGTTGATTTAGTGAACCAGCGGCAGCTGGTGGCGGCCTTGCGCGGTGAGGTGCCGCCCTACATCAAACGCAACCGCGAATCCATGAATGCACTCAACGATGCCGCGCGCCGCTTCGATCTCACCTACGAAACCTACGCCGATTACCAGCGCAATCTCGAACGGTTTTGGTGCCTGCGCTACCTTGAACAAGAAGGGATTGCGACCTGCACGGGGTCGATTATTCGTGATGAATTGGTTCGGCTCGATAATCTGCCGCTGGTGGTGAAGCTCGATAAAAACCCAGCACTCCCCGGCAAAACGCGCGTGCAAATCGCGCGCGGTGAGATTCGCTACTGGGACATTAGCGCAGACTTCACGCTCATCGCCCCCGACGTGGTGCCCGATATTTCACTTGTCGCCGATTGACCGTAAAATCAACCCATGAATTTTGAACCGACCCTACTTTGGTGATCTCTGCGCTAAAAGAGCAGCGCAACCGCGCTGCGACCGCGATTGAATCACGCCTAAAGGTGGTGGCTGCGACGGTGCCGCCGCCCGTATTTCTATCGGTGGAAAAAGCGATTGCGTTATCGGTGCCAATGCAGGCTGCTATTTGCGCGTCGGCGGCGTTCCATATTTTGCTCGTCCTAGGCTTAGGCTTCGCCTCGATCGACCCGCGCCGCTTGGCCCCGCCCCATAACATCATGGATGTGGTGTTGGTCAACGCAAAAACCAAAGATCGCCCGAAAAACGCCGACGCACTCGCGCAAGCCAATCTCGACGGCGGCGGCAACACCGACGAAAAACGGCGCGCGAAAACACCACTCCCCGCCGTTGAGCAAAGCAGCCAAAAGAACGACGTAAAAGCGCAGCTTGAACGCGTGAAGCAGCTCGAGCAAGAAATGAAAACCCTGATGACGCAAGCGAAATCTGTCGCCAAAGTGGTGCAGGGTGAAGTGGCGCAAGAGCCCGCCGGTGCTGTGAGTACCGGATCGGCGGCTGATCTAATGCAAAAGTCGATTGAGATCGCGAAACTAGAAGCGCAGATCTCCAAAGAATACGATGCTTATCAGCAGCGGCCCAAGCGCAAGTTTATTGGTGCGCGCACGTCCGAGTACCGTTTCGCCACCTACGTCGATAGCTGGCGCAGCAAGGTCGAGCGCGTGGGTAATTTGAACTACCCCGCACAAGCGCGCGAGCGAAAAATTTACGGCTCCCTGCAACTCACCGTCGCGATCAAAGCGGATGGTGAAGTCGAAGATATTCAAATCAACCGCTCCTCCGGCCACAAGGTGCTCGACGAAGCCGCCAAACGTATCGTTAGGCTATCGGCACCGTTTGAGCGTTTCTCAGACAACATCAAACGCGATACCGATATTTTGCACATCACCCGCACGTGGGTGTTTGAGCGCGGGGATACTTTGACCTCGCAGTAGTTTGCTGCCCTATATGGGCCAAACCCAAGCATTGACGCGGTGTTTTGACCGATTCGCTTTTGTCATAGGATGTTTTTTGAGGCGACGCTGTGATGAAAAAAATAACCAACAGCACCCAAGGAAAGCTTCCTGAAAAAATATGCGTCACCTGCAATAAGCCCATGGCATGGCGAAAATCATGGGCAAAAAACTGGGCCGACGTAAAGTACTGTAGTGAACGCTGTCGGCGCGCTAAGCGAGGCAATCAGGCTTCTGTTGCGTAGCGTTTTTTTGCGCGTAAGTAGTCATTTTTGTGCAACACGCCACGCGGCGTTTCGGCTTGGCGGCGAACCCTCATCACGTTGAACAACACAACATGCACCCACAAGGTGACAGGCCCACTGGCCAAAACGCTATATAGGGCGGGCGTTTCCAGCGATTGGCAGTGTTCAATTGCTGTTTCTAGGCTCTTCGATCACGCAACAATAAATCTCGCTTTCAACGCAGGTGTCGGCACCATGCAAGTTTCCGCACGCCCAAACCAGCGATAGCGATATCGCGCAACCAGATCGTAGGCCCAATCCCGTAGCGGGCGCGGCACGAGCCTCACTACACCAAGCAGCTTCCAGGCGCCACCAAAATAACGCGCGATGCGAATCGCCGCATCCGAGCGTGAGTACGACTTCCCATCTGCAATCAGCACAAATGTTTTTACGTCATTAGGGTCGAACCCAAGCTCGCGTAGCACGCGCTCGCCCGCCGCGGATTGCATGGGCATGAATCGCAACGTCGCATCGGCTTCGTGATCCAGAATGAACTGAACCGAGCGCGCGCATAGGTGGCATACGCCGTCGAAGATCATGACATCGTTTGGTAGAAGTGACATAGGCAATCGTTGCAGTTTTTGGCACACCCCTTGTACGGGGGCGATGGGGGTTTCGAGGATCATGCACGCCGCCCATCGAGCGGCATTCCTCGCCCTGATATTACCCGCACTTACGGCTGCCCACATCCATCCCGGACCCTCCCGCGTAACAGCCTGAGCAACCATCAAAGACCCCGACCATGCCCCAGCTACTTAGCCCACATGAAATCAAAGCCTGGAAACCGTATCAGCTTGCGGACGACGGCTTGACCGCGCTCGCCCGCACGCGTGTACGCATGGAGGCCGCTGGACAATGGGCGGATTGGCAGATGATCGGGC
>JAYVGG010000234.1:0-5561 GCA_043772475.1 Burkholderiales bacterium | reverse complement strand
CGCGTCCAGTTGGATCCGCGCCCTGCAAAATCTATATTTCCTGTGCTCGACGTGTGCACTTCGCATGGCACTTCTCCCTTTTCAAAGGGAGATTGAGAGGGATTTTCGGTGCTAACTAATATCGCTAAACCCTATATCTGGCGCGGACTTTCAGCCTATTTATTCTTTGAAATTAACTTGGGATTTTGCAGGGCGCGAAACCAGTTTGGCGCGCAACCTTAGCAGGGCACTTCTCCCTTTTCAAAGGGAGATTGAGAGGGATTTTCGGTGCTGGCTAAAGTCGCCAAACCCTATATCTGGCGCGGACTTTCAGCTTTTTTACGTTATTAAAAATTAACTTGGAACATTCATGAAAACCTACAAAATCGCCGTCATCGCGGGTGACGGCATCGGCAAAGAAGTGGTCCCCGAAGGCATCAAAGTATTGGATGCCGCCGGCCGTAAATTTGGCTTTGATTTCAAGTGGGATGAAAAGCCTTGGAGCTGTGACCATTACCTAGCGCACGGCACGATGATGCCCGAAGACGGCCTCAAAGAAATCCGCCATCACGATGCGCTTTATCTTGGTGCCGTCGGCTTCCCAACCGTGCCCGATCACGTCTCGCTGTGGGGTTTGCTCATCCCAATCCGCCGTGAATTCCAGCTCTACGCCAACGTGCGACCGGTGCGCTTGATGCCCGGCATTCCTTCGCCGCTTGCGAACCGTAAACCGGGCGATATTGATTTTTGGGTGGTGCGCGAAAATAACGAAGGTGAATACTCCAGCATCGGCGGGCGCATGTACGCAGGCACCGAGCATGAGATGGTGATGCAGCAGACTATCTTCACGCGCAGAGGCACAGACCGCATCATGAAATACGCGTTCGAGCTCGCTAAAACGCGCACCAAAAAGCACGTGACCTCGGCCACCAAATCAAACGGCATCGCCATCACCATGCCGTACTGGGATGAGCGTTTCAAGGAGATGTCCGCCAAGTACCCAGACATCAAGACCTCGCAGTACCACATTGATATTTTGACCGCGCACTTTGTGCAGCACCCGGATTGGTTTGATGTGGTGGTGGGCTCGAATTTATTCGGCGATATTCTTTCTGATCTGGGCCCCGCCTGTACCGGCACGATTGGTATTGCGCCAGCGGCAAACTTAAACCCGGAGCGTGAATTCCCGTCCTGCTTTGAGCCCGTTCACGGCAGTGCCCCCGATATTTACGGCAAAAAAATCGCGAACCCCATCGGCCAGATTTGGTCAGGGGCCATGATGCTCGAGCACCTTGGGCAAAAAGCGGCGGGTGAGGCGATTGTGAAAGCGATTGAAACCGTGCTGACCGACGGGCCTCGCACGCGTGACATGGGCGGCACGGCCGGTACCGAAGAATTGGGCAACGCCATTGCCTCAGCAATCTAGGCTGAATCCGTTCATAATGATTTTTTACTTGAGGAGAGACCCATGAAGCAACGTTCTTGGCAATCGAAATTTGCTTGGTTTGCGGCACTTGTTTGCGGTGTTTCAGTAGCCGCATCGCAAGCCCTCGCCCAGTATCCTGAAAAGCCCGTTCGCTACATTATTCCCTTTGCACCCGGTGGTGAATCCGACATTGGCGCGCGCTTTCAGGCGCAAGTTTTTAAGAAAAAATATGGGCACGATTTTGTGGTGGAGTCCAAGCCCGGCGCGGGTGGTGCGCTCGCGTGGTCGCAGGCGAATTCTTTTCCTGGCGATGGCTATACGCTGACCAGCACCAACTTGCCGCATCTTGTCTTGCAGCCGCTTGAAGGGGCGGTGCAGTACAAGACCGAAGATATTCACAACGTGCATTTTTATCACTACACGCCAGATGCAATTGTGGTGCGAAATGAATCCCCGTACATGACGTATCAGGATCTCGTTAAAGCGGCGAAGGAAAAGCCCGAGTCGATTTCTGTCGCGGGCTCCGGCACAAACTCGGCCAACCATGTTGCGACCGAGCGGCTAAACGGTGCGGCGGGCATCAAGACCACCTATGTTCCGTTTAAGGGAACGGGCGATTTAGTGGCTTCACTCTTGGGCGGCCATGTGTCGATGGCGATGTCGTACGTGACGCTCGGTATTTCGCAAAAAAGCCGCACGCGTTTACTGGCCATTGCGACCGAAAAGCGTCATCCGCTATTCCCCGATGTGCCGACTTTCAAAGAGCTAGGCATCAACTGGGTCGATGGGGCTTATCGCGGGGTTTCGGTGCCGAAATCGACACCGGTTGAAATGCGTAAAAAAATCTCGGATATTTTTTCGGAGATCAATAAAGACCCAGACTTTCAAAAGCGTATGGCTGATGGCGGTTTCACGCTCATTGACGTGACCTACGACCAAATGCCCGCCTTCATGGCCGAGCGCACCAAGGTCTATACCGAGGTTGCCAAACGGATGGGGCTCGGGGTGGCGAAGTAGGGTGCTGGCTAAGTCGGGCATAGGTCAATTTGGTTTCTACAGGCGGGTGATAAAATCCGCCCCGATCCAATGATACAAAAGGCGACACACGGTTTGATGTGCGCCTACAACACTGAGGAGAGTACACGATGTTAAAAAACCCCAAAGACTTTTGGGCGGGCGTGATGTTTGCGTTGATTGGCTTCGCCTTCGCCATCATCGTCAAGGTATCCGACTACCCGATGGGCACCGCAGGGCGCATGGGTGCTGGCTATTTCCCGTTTTATCTTGGTCTCTTGATGGGTGGGCTGGGCTTGATCATCTTAGGCAAGTCGCTCACCACGGTTGGTGAGCCAATGAGCAAGTTTGCATGGCGGCCGTTGCTGTGGATTTTGGGTGCGGTGTTGCTGTTTGCACTGGGACTCCACTTAAAGCTCGGCTTGGTGGTAGCCATCGTGGTGTTGGTTGCGGTGTCCTCCTACGGCGGGCACGAGTTTAAGGCCAAAGAAGTTGCCATCAACGCAGGTGTACTGGCGTTGTTTTCGGTTCTGGTGTTTAAGATAGGGTTAAAGCTCCCCTTCGACATCTGGCCTACTTTCATTACCGGCTAGAGGCGACACATGGATCAACTTTTAGCAAATTTGTCGTTGGGTTTTGGCGTTGCCTTCACCCTCAACAATCTCATGTACTGCCTCATAGGCTGCTTTCTGGGCACGCTCATCGGTGTGCTGCCGGGGATCGGCCCGATCGCTACGATCGCGATGCTGTTGCCGGCTACCTTCTCGCTGCCGCCTGAAACGTCCCTCATCATGCTCGCCGGGATCTACTACGGCGCACAGTATGGTGGCTCGACGACCGCGATCTTGGTGAACCTTCCCGGTGAATCGTCCTCGGTGGTGACGGCCCTCGATGGCTACCAAATGGCGAGGCAGGGGCGAGCGGGAGCGGCGCTCAGTATTGCGGCCTTGGGCTCGTTTTTCGCGGGGACGGTCGCTACTGTGTTGCTCGCGGTAGCTGCCCCGCCACTCGCGCAAATCGCGTTTAAATTCGGCCCGTGGGAGTATTTTTCGCTGATGACGTTAGGCTTGATTGCCGCCGTGGTGTTAGCGCACGGCTCGGTGATTAAGGCGATTGGCATGATCTTGCTCGGGCTCTTGCTAGGCCTCGTCGGCACTGACGTGAATTCTGGCATGGCGCGCTTTAGCTTTGGCATCCCTGAGCTGTCCGACGGCATCGGCTTCGTGGCGATTGCGATGGGTGTGTTTGGGTTCTCCGAGATTATCAAAAACCTTGAGCAAGGCGAGCACCGCGAAGTTTTCACGAGTAAGGTCGGCTCGCTGCTGCCCACCAAGGAAGACATAAAAACGGCGTTTCCGGCTGTGCTGCGCGGCACCGCCCTCGGCTCGCTGCTTGGCATCTTGCCTGGTGGTGGCGCAGTGCTGGGCTCATTCTCGGCTTACACGCTGGAAAAAAAGATCGCTAAAGATCCCTCAAAATTTGGCAAGGGCGATATTCGTGGCGTGGCCGCACCAGAATCGGCCAACAATGCGGCGGCACAGACATCCTTCATCCCGTTGCTAACACTTGGAATTCCACCCAACCCGGTCATGGCGTTGATGGTGGGTGCGATGATTATTCAGGGCATCCAACCCGGCCCGCAGGTGATGACCGATAAGCCTCAACTCTTCTGGGGCATGATCGCCTCGATGTGGGTCGGCAACTTGATGTTGGTGATTTTGAATCTGCCACTCATCGGCATCTGGATTCGCCTACTCACCGTTCCGTATCGCCTACTCTACCCGGCGATTTTGGTGTTCTGCTGTATCGGCGTGTATTCGCTTTCCAATAGCCCGTTCGATGTCGTGATGACCGCGATTTTTGGCTTGGTGGGCTACGTCTTCATCAAGCTCGATTGTGAGCCCGCACCGCTGCTGCTCGGCTTCATCTTAGGGCCGATGATGGAAGAGCATCTACGCCGCGCTATGCTGCTCGGGCGTGGCGATGCCACCATGTTCTTCACGCGCCCGCTGTCGGCCTCGCTGCTGGTGGTGTCGGCACTGCTGCTGGTGATGATTGCGCTGCCAGCGATTCGTAAGAAACGCGAAGAAGCATTTGTCGAAGAGTGATTTTGCAATTGCACCAAAAAAACCCCGCGCAAGCGGGGTTTTTCATTGGTGATGCGGCAAAATACGCACCTATGGAACCCACACCAAAACCCACCCCCCCACGCAAACCCGAAGCCCACGAATGCTGCGGCACCGGCTGCATTCCGTGCGTGATGGATTTATACGAAGAAGATCTGTGGACGTATGAAAAAGAATTGAAGCGCTGGGAAGCCACACAGTTGGCGAAGGAAGATTAGCGCAGTCTTTGCTACGCTGCATGGGTTGCGCAGTCCCCCGTGCCCGCCGCCTTCTTCCCCCGGAGACGGGGGAAGGCCGGGAAGGGGGCGATGGTTAATATGGCTCAAAACCGAATAGGGGCGCGGAGTTTGGCGTATTTACAGGACCAGCGCAGGTAGCTCCCCCAGACTTTTCAGCACGTAATCTGGCGCCGCATCGAGCCTCTCTTGAGGCAAGCCTGCACGGTTAATCCAAAACGTGGTGAACCCAAACGCGGACGCCCCCGCTGCATCCCAGCCGTTTGAAGAAACAAACCCAATCGCTTCCCGTGCCACACCAAGCCTATCCACAGCCAATTGATACACACGCGGGTCAGGCTTAAACACGCCAACCTCCTCCACACTCAACACGGCTTGAAACGTGCCCTGTAAGCCGCTATGCCGCACGACGGCATCAAGCATGGCGGGTGCGCCATTCGACAAAATAGCGAGCGGAAATTTTCCACGCAACCGCTGCAAGGTTTCTGCTGCATCGGCAAACGGTGTGAGCGTGCGATAGGCCGCATTAAGGGCAACAAGTGTGGCCTCGCTATATGTGAGCGAGAGCCCCGCACACGCCACCTGCAAGGCATCGCGGGTGACCACATCGAAATCCACATGCTTATTCATGCTATTTCGCAACCACGTGTACTCAAGCTGTTTCACCCGCCACGCCTGCGAGAGCGCGCGGCCATGGCCGGGGAAAAGCTGCTCGCAGGTGGCGGCAACCGAATGCACATCGAAAATCGTGCCGTAGGCATCGAATACGAGGGCTTCAAT
>JAYVGG010000233.1:0-2189 GCA_043772475.1 Burkholderiales bacterium | reverse complement strand
AGGGGGTGAAGCAGGGGTTTCGGGTGGCATGCCGCCCGCCTGCTGAACGGCAACCCAATGCAGTGGGTTGCGCGTCCTGCAAGGATTGAGGGGGATTTTCGGTGGTTGGTGAATCGCAAAATTCCTTAAATCCTCCTCAATCCTCCTTTTTCAAAGGAGGAAGTAGCTTGCATTAAACACACTTCGTCGCGCCACCGAGAAATCACAACGTCAACAAAACATTTATCAGGCGACGGCAATGCGTATTTCAAACAATCAAAATTCACACCATGTTTAGCGCCTTCGATCACGTCATGATGGCGCGCGCAATCAATCTAGCCGAACGCGGGCGCGGTATCGCCACGCCAAATCCACACGTAGGCTGCGTGATCGTTAACGCTGGCCGCATCGTCGGCGAAGGCTTCACGCAGCACGGCGGCCGTCCGCACGCAGAGGCCATGGCCTTGCAACAAGCCGGAAGCCAAGCCCAAGGTGCCACCGTCTATTCCACCCTCGAGCCCTGCTCACACCACGCCGAATCTCGCGGCCCGGCGTGCGCTGATTTACTCATCAAGGCCAAGGTGGCGCGTGTGGTTACCGCGATTCATGACCCGAACATCGTAATCGACGGGCGCGGCCATGCCGAACTCGACGCGGCTGGCATCAAGCTCGAAATCGGACTCATGCAGGCGCAAGTGCAAGAACAACTGAAAGCGTTCCTCTCGCGCGTCACGCGCCATCGCCCGTGGGTCACGCTCAAGCTCGCCGCCAGCATTGACGGCAAAACAGCGCTCGGCAATGGCGAATCAAAATGGATCACGAGTGCCGAAGCACGCCGCGATGTTCACGCCCTGCGCGCGAAGGCGTGCGCGGTCATGACCGGCATCGGCAGCGCGCTCGCGGACGACCCTGCACTCACGGTGCGTGATGCGCCCTGCGTGCGCCAGCCCCGGCGCGTGTTACTCGATAGCAGGCTCGATGTGCGCGACGATATGCAGCTTGTGACGGGCGGCAATACGCTCATCATCACCGCGACCGGAAGTGCTGCGCGCGAGGCGGACTTAAAAAATAAAGGCATCGATGTGCTGAGGCTACCCACCGAGGCCATCAAAGGAAAAGTCGATTTGGTCGCGATGATGCAAATACTCGCCACCAAAAAACTCAATCACATCTTGGTAGAAACCGGTGCGAAGCTCAATGGCTCGCTACTGGCGGCTGGTGTGGTGGATGAAATCATTCTTTACACCGCGCCCGATATTTTAGGCGAGGGTGCGCGAGGGCTTTTTGCCATGCACGAGCTTAGCGATCTCGCACAACGCTACACCGTGAACATCACCGATACGCGCATGGTCGGGCGCGATCAGCGCATTACGGCAAACTTGATTGGAAAAAATTAAATGTTTACAGGCATTATTGAAGCCACCGGCACAATCGAAAAAGCGCTGGAAACCCTCGCCAATACTAGGCTTTTCATTAACGCGGGCAAGCTTGGGCTGCACCAAGTTGCCATCGGTGACTCAATAGCGGTGAACGGCTGCTGCTTAACGGTCGTCGAAAAAACGCCCGAAACTTTCGCCGCCGATGTCTCGCCCGAAACACTCTCGCTTACCGTAGGGCTCAAAGAAGGGGCCGAAGTCAACCTAGAAAAATCACTGCGCTTCGGCGACCGTTTAGGCGGGCATCTGGTGAGTGGGCATGTGGACGGCATCGGCATCATCACCACCATGGATGATCTTGGCGCATCGTGGCACCTCGTCGTGGAGGCCGATCAATCGCTCGCCAAATTCATCGCCCGCAAAGGCTCGATCGCGGTCAATGGCGTATCGCTCACGGTGAACGCGGTCAGCGATCAAGCCAATGGCAACTGTGCCTTCGATATCAATATCATCCCGCACACGTTTCAGTTCACCACGATCCGGCAATTACGCAAGGGCGGCAAGGTGAATGTAGAGATTGACCAATTGGCGCGCTATGTGGAGCGGATGCTGCCGAAGGCTTAGTACTCCAAAGCAAAGCTTAATCCACCGACGCGCCGGAAGATTTGACGATGCGCGCCCATTTCACAATATCGTCATTGAGCAGGGTGGCGAATTGCTCCGGGGTGATGGGTTTGTCGGCTGGGGCGGCCATTTCTACGCCGAGTTGCTCAAGCTCATGCTGCGCGAAACGCTGTTGCACGCGTGGCATCTGAAGTCGATGTTGCGGGGATT
>JAYVGG010000232.1:0-5864 GCA_043772475.1 Burkholderiales bacterium | reverse complement strand
TTCCCTCGGAATGTCTCGACATTCCTTCGTTCAGTCGAGCGAAAAATCACACGCCCATCGACCCACTCTCGAACCCACCCCCATGAAATATGCAGGCTAGGCAGCGTGGCCGGGTAGCTATCCGGGCCGCCCTATCGGCTGAAACCCCAATAGGGGCGCGGGGTTTCGGGCAGTTAGCGACAGGCATTAGGCCTTGCGCTAAGCGCTCCGAAAGCGCTCAACGCGCTCAACGCGTTATCGGATCCCGCGCCACTTTCGCAACAAATGCCGCCGCCCCAATCGCTACCACCAGCGAAATCGCGATGCCCACAAACACGTAGCGATGCAGATGGTTATCGAGCAGTAGGCCAAACGCAATCGGGGCCAAGGCCAGGCCGGCATCGAGCCCGGAATAGACGATGCCGTAGACACGCCCGAATGCGCTTTCGCCTAAGCGCGCCTTGGTCGCGGTTCGCACGAGCAGATCACGCGAGGGCCCGGCGATGCCGAGGGTGAAGCCCATTAACGCCATCATTGGTAGCACCACAAAGCTCGGTAAGGGCAGCCACGCGATGAGTAAGGCGATGAGCGCACCGGCACCAATCGAGAGTGCGACCAAGCGCTCGTGCTGGTTGGTGGGCTTGGCGAGAAAGCCGCCTAGCACCAGCCCGCCTGCACTGGCAACCAAATACACTGAGAGTGCAGACGTGGCGGCACCAAGCGAGAGAGAGAATAATTCACGCAGTATCGAGGGGGCGAAATTTTGTAGCGCACCAAAACCAAACGTGATGAAAAAGAAAAACGCAAACGCACCGAGCACCACCGGTGAGCGCAGCACGTCGCCCAGTGAGGCACGTGCGCCGAGAGGTAGCTTAGTTGCCTGCGACTCTGCTGCTTCATAGCGTAGCAAGGCGCGCTGTGAAATCAGCACCGCGAGTGCGAGTGCGCCGACTGCCGCGGCCACCCACCCCGCCGTGCGCCAGCCGTAGGCCGTGGCAGTTGCCACCATGAGCACGGGTGCTAAGGCCCAGCCTAGATTGCCTGATAAGCCATGCGTTGAGAAAGCATGACCCAAGCGGGGCATGGAGACGCGTTTATTGAGGAGCGCAAAGTCGGCCGGATGAAAAACGGAGTTGCCTAAGCCAGCCACAAAGGCGGCGAGCATGAGCCCACTCATACTCGGTGCCACCGCGACGAGCACGCCGGAAAGCGAGAGCAGCGCCATGCCGGCCACGAGCACGCGTGGCGCACCATAGCGATCTACCCAGATACCTGCAATGGCTTGGCCAATGCCGGAGACGAGAAAAAAAATCGTCATCAACAAGCCCGCTTCGGTGAAACCAATGCCGAATTCGCCCATAAAAAACGGGAATAGCGGCGGCAGCATGAGATGAAAAAAATGCGAGGTGCCATGGGCGAAACCCACAATCGCGATGATCGAGGCATCTTGCCGAAACGGCACGGCTGGTGCGGGGGCTAGGCTAGCCACTATCTACTCGCGGCTTTATTGGTGTACATGCGCGAATCTGCGACCGCGATCATCTCATCGGTGCTTTCACCGTCGCCGGGGAATATAGAAATGCCCACCGCCATTTTGAGTACCAGCGGCTCACCGTTTTGGTCGGTGATGTCGGCACTCGGGGTGGATACGCCTTCCATTATTTTTGCCGCGACAACTTGCGCGGTTTTAAGATCAGGAATGCCCGGTAGCAAGACCAAAAACTCATCGCCGCCATAGCGAGCAACCAAGTCGCCCGCCCGCAGGAATTGTTTTAAGCGCGCCGTCACCACAATCAAGGCCCGGTCGCCGACCAAGTGGCCGTACTCATCGTTGATTTGTTTGAAGTGGTTCAGGTCGATAAACATCAGTGCGAAGCCGGTGCCAGCGGGGTTTTTACGAAGCTCGGCAATGCGCCTATCTACCACCTTCACCACGGTCTCGCGGTTGTAGGCGCGCGTGAGCTCATCGGTTTGCAGATCAACGTGCATTTTTTCAAAATTACGCGCCAAGTCGCCCAGCTCATCGCGACGGGTGATCGGAATCGGCTCGTAGAGCTGACCACCGCGTAGCCGCTGTGTGGCGCGATTGAGTAAATCTAGATCACGCGCCACCCAGTTGACGATCCAAAGGCCTAAGGTCATCGCAACAATCGCCGCCAAGAGCGCAATCACAGCGCTACGCGTGATGTTGGCGTTCACGTCTTCCATGAGATCTGCGCGCGGCACTGCCACGACGGCAAACCAGTTATCCCCCATATCAGAGGGAATAATATGCATGGACGAAAATACCACCTCGCCATCAACCGAAAGGCGGCGAGAAACGGGCGTGTTCGGTGCATCCGGGCGCGCAATGGCATCACGATACGCGGCATAGGCTTCGCGCACCATTTTGTCGGCGCTACTGGCCGCATTGACGCGCTTTTTATCCGCCCCAACACTGATCGAGAGCGCCTCGCCACTTGATGTGCCGATTAAGTCGCCGCTACTTTGCACGACAAAAACTAGGCTATTTGGTGAGACTTTGAGCGAACCAATAAAGTCGCTCAAGCGGCGAATTGAGACATCTGTTGCCACTACGCCCTCAATCTCGCCGGCTGCGCTTCGCACGGGATGCGCGCGGGTGGTGACGAGCTCGCCGGTGCGAAAATCAACATAAAACGGGGTCCACACATCGCGCTTTTTTTCCATCGCAAGCTTGTACCAAGGGCGCGTGCGCGGGTCGTAGATTTCCGTCTCGGTTACCTCAAGCACCCGCGTGGCACCTTGCTCGGTCACTCGGTAAAACCGCCGGGGTTGCCCGGTATCGGTCTTGATGCGGACTTGCACGGATTCTCTATCCTGGCGATTAACCCCCAAAAACTGCCCGCGCTCGTTGCCATAGTAAACATAGGCGGTCGGCTTCACATGAATACCGGATGCGATCGAAAAGCGCTTTTCAAGCGCATCAAAATCCGGCAACTGCTGCGAATGCGCGCCGCTCGTCTTCGGCATCGCCGCCTCGATCACCTCCCATGAGCCAATCATGTGGCGCTCTACGGCCTGGCTCACCCGCAAGGCGACGTTATCAAGAAGCCTGACGGCCACCTTTTCCACCGCATCACGACCGGCGGTATAAGACAGCCCCAAAATAACAGCCGCCAACGCAAGCGTTAACGCAATAAAGGGAATGGTGAGGGCGTTGCGAAGTGATAGCGGCGATTTCATGCGTATGCTCGAAAAGCCCCGATTGAGGCAGTGCTAAATTATAGCGAGTCTCATGCGGGCACCCGCCCCACGCGTGGCCAAATGTGTGAACGTACGTAACACGACCAAATTAGCGCCGCGTCACACTTTCTACCCCCGCGACCTCGGTGATGGCACGCACCACGCGCGCCAAATCTTCCGCCCGCCGCAGCTCAATCGTGAAGCGCATCGCGGTGAGATTGCCGCGCGAAAGTGTATTGACTGCCGTCACATTGATGCGCTCATGCGCTAGCGCTTCCGAAATATCACGCAGCAAGCCCTGCCGGTCGGCGGCGGTGACGGTAAGGTCTGTGGCAAACGCGGCACTGCCAATATCGCCCCATGTGGCGGGCATGAGGCGCTCTTGCTGCTCTAGGTTGAGCGTGCGGATATTGATGCAGTCTTTACGATGCACCATCACCCCGCGCGCCTTGGTGACGAAGCCAGCAATCGCATCCGGGGGGATCGGCTTGCAGCATTTGGCGACTAAGGTTGCGATGTTATTCACGCCCAAAACCAGCACCCCGCCCGAGGCTTTAGCAGAATTGAGCGGCTTGGTATTTCCTTGAAAAGCCAATACTGGCGCGGCTTCCGGGCGATCTGCGGTCAGCGCGCGTAGCGCTACTTCGATTTGGTGCGCGGTAATTTCACCGCGTCCGATCTCGGCTAAGCATTCGTCTAGGTCTTTCGGCCCAAGGGCTGTGGCCACTTTTTCAAGCGCAATCGCGGTGGCACCGGCGCGCGCCAATTCACGTTCCATGGTTTGCCTGCCATGGGCGACATCGACTTCAAAATACTCCTGGCGAAACCAATTACGCACTTTCGATTGCGCGCGGTTGCTCGCTAAAAATCCCAGCTGCGGATTCAACCAATCGCGCGAAGGCCCGCCCTGCTTGGCGGCCAGAATCTCAACGCGCTGCGCGTTTTTAAGCGCCGTACTGAGCGGCACAATATGCCCATCAATCTTTGCCCCCCGGCAGCGATGCCCAAGATCGGTATGCACGTGATAGGCAAAATCAACGGGCGTAGCGCCTGACGGTAAATCAATCACCTTGCCTTGCGGGGTGAATACATAAACCGTGTCGTTAAATAATCCCGCCTTCACCTGCTCTGAAAATCCGCTACGGTCGGCCACCTCTTTATTCCACTCCAATACTTGTCTCAGCCACGCGATTTTGGATTCAAATTTTTTGTCCGCCGTGCTCTTATGCACCCCACCGCCCTCTTTGTAGCGCCAGTGCGCGGCCACACCGTGCTCAGAGGCCACGTGCATGGCGTGGGTGCGGATTTGCACCTCAATCGTCTTACCTTCAGGGCCCATCACGGCGGTGTGTAGCGATTGATAGTTGTTTGATTTCGGCTGCGCGATGTAGTCATCGAATTCACCGGCAATCGGGCTCCACAAATTGTGGATGAGTGCGAGCGCCGCGTAGCAATCATCGACCGAATCAACGAGCACGCGAGTGGCGCGAATGTCATAGAGCGCCTCAAAGGCCAAATTTTTCGACTGCATCTTGCGGTGTATCGACCAAATATGTTTAGGCCGTCCAGCGATGTCGGCCTTGATGTTCTGCCGGGCTAATTCGGCACGCAGGGTAGTGAGCACGCGCTCAATATAGGCCTCGCGCTCGGCGCGCTTGCCGTCGAGCAGCCCGGCGATACGCTTGTAAAGCGTCGGCTCTAGGTAGCGAAACGCGAAATCTTCCAGCTCCCATTTGATCTCAAAAACGCCAAGCCGATTGGCCAGTGGCGCGAAAAGCTCGCGCGTTTGGTGCGCCGCTGCTTGCTGCACGCTAGGCTGTGCCCGTGTGAGCCTACGCATCAGCGCTACTCGCTCGGCGAGCTTGATGAGTACCACGCGCACGTCGTCGGCCATGGCGAGCAACATTTTGCGTTGCGTCTCAAGACCAGGCGCATTTTTTGCGCCCACCTCCATCACGCCTTCGATGCGCCCCGCTCGCAACAAGCCCTCAACGAGAAGGGCCGTTTCTGCGCCAAACGCCTCCCGAATAATGAGCGCATCTTGCTGCATGGTGCCAACGAAGAGCGCTGCTGCCAGCGTTTCGTCATCGGCATCGAGGGTCATCAAAATTTCAACAACCTCGATTGCGTGTGCGCGCAACTCAGTCCGTGAATCCCCAAGTGGGGTTGGGTCGGCTAAGTTTGCGACAAAATCGAATACTTGCGTGGCAGGCGAATCGACCCCATCTGGCGCGCGTCGCGCGAGGCGCTCGCGTAGATTTGTTGGTGCTGAATTTTCAGTGCTTAGCATGGGAGGAAATCTTGTAATGCCCTATTGTAGCGCTCGCACACTACTCCTGCGACCCACCGGCACCGTCAAGATTTAGCCAGTAGCGCTGTCGCTCGCCACGATAGCCCGAAACCGCCGGTTTACCTTGCGAATCAACCGAAAATTTCAGCCTCAAGGCACCTCGCTCGTCGGTTCGCATCACCGCAATGCCACGCGCCGCATAGCGTGCCACCACATCATCATGGGGGTGCTTAAAGCGATTACGGTAGCCAACCGGCATGAGCGCCAATGTCGGTGCGACGGCATCCAGAAATTCATCCGTGGAGCTCGTCTTGCTGCCGTGGTGGGGCACCGTCATCACATCGGCCTTGAGTGCCTCGGTGTCACGCGCCGTAAGCTCGGCCTCACTGCG
>JAYVGG010000231.1:0-2042 GCA_043772475.1 Burkholderiales bacterium | reverse complement strand
TGCTGCAAGATTTGGGTTGCAGCCTTACCTTGGTCGGCCATTCCGAACGGCGTGCGATTTACGGTGAGAGTGATGCCACGGTGGCTGAGAAGTTTGTCGCGGCGCAGAAAGCAGGGATTAAGCCGGTTTTGTGCGTAGGCGAGACCCTGGACGAGCGTGAAAAAAATATTACCAATGATGTGGTTAAACGCCAAATCATGGCCGTGGTGGATAAAGTCGGTTTTGAGGCTATGAAGAATTGCGTGTTGGCCTACGAACCGGTTTGGGCCATCGGCACCGGCAAGACGGCTTCGCCGCAGCAGGCGCAGGATGTACATGCTTTTATCCGCGGCTTGTTTGCGGAGAAAGATGCTGAATTAGCACAAAACTTGACTATTCTTTATGGTGGTAGCGTAAAAGCGTCGAACGCAGCCGAGTTGTTTTCGATGCCCGACATCGATGGCGGTTTAATTGGCGGCGCTTCTTTAGATACCACTGAATTCGTTGCAATTTGCAAGGCAGCGCAGCCTAAGGCTGCATAAAGGTCTCATTATGGAAACGATCGTTTGGGCTGTACACATTGTGGTCTCATTAGCCGTGGTTGGATTGGTCTTGCTCCAACACGGTAAGGGTGCCGACATGGGGGCTGCATTTGGTGGCGGCTCTTCGGGTAGCTTGTTTGGCGCTTCCGGTTCGGCGAACTTTTTAAGTCGTGCGACAGGTGTCGTCGTTACCGTGTTTTTTCTGACCAGCATGGGGCTCACGTATTTTGCTATTTCTAAGCAAAATGCGCCGTTTGCCGCAGTGAAAACGCAACAACCTGCTAAGACGCAAGCGCCGACAGTGCCGGTGGAACCAACAACCCCAACTGGTTCTAAGGCCAAAGATATCCCGAACTAGGTTTCCTGTTTAGTTTTGCCGACGTGGTGGAATTGGTAGACACGCCGTCTTGAGGGGGCGGTGACGCAAGTCGTGCGAGTTCGAGTCTCGCCGTCGGCACCATAAGTTTAGGTAATGCAGTAATAAGTCAAAATAATCCGTTAAATCATTGATTTATTTGTAGTAAATATCCATTCCCGAGCTTGACACCGAGCTCGTCCGACCACTAGACTTAAGCCACAATTAACGGTTGCAATTTTGATGCTTAAAATTGCACTAGTTTCTTTTATCCTGAAATATCAAACGGGAGTGGTGGAGAGTGTTGGAGAATTACTTCCCGGTTTTGCTGTTCATCGTCGTTGCCCTAGCGGTCGGTGCGGTTGCCATGAGTGTGGGCTTTTGCTTAGGGCCACATCGTCCTGACAGCGCAAAACTATCCCCCTATGAATGCGGTTTTGAAGCGTTTGAAGATGCACGTATGAAATTCGACGTGCGCTACTATCTCGTCGCAATTTTGTTCATCTTGTTCGATCTGGAAATTGCGTTTCTCTTCCCTTGGGCGATTGTGCTGAAAGAGATCGGTCTGTTTGGCTATGTGGCCATGCTGTTCTTTCTGGGCATCCTCGTCGTGGGCTTCGTCTACGAGTGGAAGAAAGGAGCGCTGGAGTGGGAATAGAAGGCTTATTGGAAAAGGGCTTTGTCACCACGACCGTTGATACGGTGGTGAATTGGACGCGTACCGGTTCGCTCTGGCCCATGACTTTTGGTTTGGCTTGTTGCGCGGTGGAAATGATGCAAGCGGGCGCCTCGCGCTACGATCTGGATCGTTTTGGCATCGTGTTTCGCCCCAGTCCGCGGCAGTCGGATTTAATGATCGTCGCCGGCACGCTCACCACCAAAATGGCCCCAGCGCTGCGCAAGGTCTACGACCAGATGCCGGAACCGCGCTACGTGATCTCGATGGGCTCGTGCGCCAATGGCGGCGGCTATTATCATTATTCGTATTCGGTGGTGCGCGGCTGCGACCGCATCGTGCCCATCGACATCTACGTGCCGGGCTGCCCGCCCACCGCCGAAGCGCTGCTCTACGGCATCCTGCTGCTGCAGAAGAAGATCCGGCGCACCGGCACGATCGAGCGTTGAGAACCTGACAGTCGAGAGCCCAGATGAACGCTGCCACCCTC
>JAYVGG010000230.1:0-6486 GCA_043772475.1 Burkholderiales bacterium | reverse complement strand
GAGCGATGGATCACTTGGACCATTTGCTGGCGTATTGGGTGTGGTGCTATGCGCCGCTAGGGGCGAGGTTAGCGCCGGTAGCGTGCTCAAGAATTGCTCAGGTATTGCGCGCTGGCGCAGTAAGTCGATCACGAGCGCCTTGGCTGGAAAGGTACGCGCGTCGAGCGCCAGCGCCCACGCCAAGCGCGCGTCTTCGGGCAATTCGAGCGCTTGGTCTAGCAGTGAAAAGGCTTGCGGCCAGTGGGAAGCGGGCGGGGTCATCTCGCTTTTGTCGGGTGTGATCTTCAGAAAGTACGGCTTACAAACGCAGTCGTCCTACCTATATAAACGTAATTCGGGCACCAAACCCGCCACTGACGCTTAAAATTATGGGGAATTGAGCGCGTGAAATAGATAAAGCCGCGCCTTTTCCCAATTTCGCTGGATCGTGCGCTCGCTCTGATTGGTCAGCTCAGCAATTTCCGCCACGCTGAGGCCGCCAAAATAGCGAAGCTCAACCAATTGCGCTAGGCTCGCGTCCAGCGTTGCCAGCCCCGTTAGCGCCTCGTGGATGTGCAGGATCTCCATCTCAGGCGTTGCGGCGGCTTCGGCGGCAGCCTCAGAAATTCCCGTATCAAGCGGAATATGCGTTACCTCGCCGCCACTACGCGCCGTTAGTCGATCCCGCACGGCATCGACAATAATCGAGCGCATCACCTGCGCTGCGTAGGCCAAAAACTGTGATTTATCGGTAAGCTTTAATTGCCCCGCTTTTAAAAACCGAATGTAGGACTCATGCACCAAGCCCGTGGTGTCGACCGACGTGAGTTGCCCTGCCTGAAATAATTTCCCATGCGCCATTGTTCTAAGCTCGCCATAGAGCAACGAAAAGAGGCGATTTAGCGAGGCAGGGTCGGCTTGGTCTGCGGCGGCGAGTAGGGTGGTGATCGAGCTCAAGCGTGGCGTATCCAGAGTGAAAACGTCCGCCATTCTACGTCCTCCACCCCTAATCAGGGGATACAATTCAGTTGCCAAGACATTAAAGAATTCGTTATAATTCAAGGCTTTCCTGCGTTGGCTCCGTAATTTGTCATCACAGGCGTTCCCGGTTCGCAACCGGTTCGTTTTCCGTTCTCAACGGAATGTTCACTTCTCTTAAGGAATAGCTCATGGTTGTTATCCGACTCGCACGCGGCGGTGCCCGCAATCGCCCTTTTTACAATATCGTTGTTGCTGATTCGCGCAATCCGCGCGATGGCCGCTTTATCGAGCGTCTGGGTTTTTATAATCCCGTCGCTGCCGAGGGCGAAGAAGGCTATCGCTTGGCCATGGATCGCCTGACGTTCTGGCAAGGTCGCGGTGCTAAGGCGTCCGACGCAGTCGAAAAGCTTATCAAGCGCAGTGCAACAGCCAAGTAAGGCACTCGAGCCCGCCGAAGATATTGTCGTCATGGCGCGCGTTGCCGCGCCGTTCGGTATCAAGGGCTGGGTCAAGCTGCAAACTTTTACGCAGTCCCCCGATAGCCTTGACGCGTATGCGTCATGGCTACTGCGTGGCGCAAAGGGCTGGGAAGAATTTGAGATTGAAGATTTCGCGGTCAACGTCAAAGGTGTCGTCGCGAAATTTAAGGGCTGTGATGATCGCACCCAAGCCGAAAAACTCGCCAAACGTGATGTGGGTATTCCGCGTGAAGCGTTGGACGCAGCACCTGAGGGCGAGCACTACTGGATTGATTTGATCGGTGCCGACGTTGTCAACACGCTAGGCGAGCGGTTAGGCATGATCGACACGCTGATGGAAACCGGGGCCAACGATGTGTTGGTGGTGAAATCAGGCAGCGAAGAGATTTTGATCCCGTACATTAGCGACGTGATCGTGAAGGTAGATAGCGCTGCGAAAGTGGTGACGGTCAACTGGGGCAAAGATTATTAGGGAGGTGTGGTGAAGCATTACGATGTCATCACGCTGTTTCCCGAAATGTTCGACGCGATTGCCGATTTTGGTGTCACGCGGCGGGCGTTAGATGAAAAAGCGTGGGCGTTGAAGTGTTGGAACCCGCGTGATTTTGTAGCTGATACGCATCGCACGATCGACGACCGCCCTTTTGGGGGTGGGCCGGGGATGGTGATGAAGGCAGAGCCTCTTGATGCCGCGATAAATGCGGCGATGAAGCGGCAGCAAGATGTAGCGCAGATAAGGCCGAAGGTGGTTTATTTAACACCGCAAGCAAAGCCGATGACGGATGCTGGCATTAGAGAATTAGGTGCAGAACCGGGCTTGGTTTTTCTCTGCGGGCGGTACGAGGGAATCGACGAGCGATTGATCGAAACCCGCGTGGATATTGAAGTTTCCATCGGTGACTATGTTTTATCCGGTGGTGAATTGGCTGCAATGGTGGTGATTGACGCGATGGTGCGTCTCCTCCCCGGGGTGTTGAATACGGCGGAGTCCGCGGTGGAAGATTCGTTTTCCCCGGCGCGCGCAGGCCTACTCGATCACCCGCATTACACGCGGCCAGAAGTGTGGAATGGGATTGAAATCCCCGCCGTGTTGAAAAGCGGCAACCACAAAGAGATTTTGCGTTGGCGCGAGCAGATAGCGCGCGAACGCACCAAGCAACGTCGCCCGGATTTATTGGGGGGCAAGTAGCCAGTAGCAAGCAGCAAGCAGGAAGCCGTAAAAAGAAAGCGCACATCCCCGCGTAGTTTGAGTTGGGGCGCTGTGTGAAAGACCGCAAAGGTCATCATTAACCGAAAGGAAACCGTATGAATCTGATTGAAATAATCGAGAAAGAAGAAATCGCACGGCTCGCGAAAGTGATCCCCGTGTTCGCCCCCGGCGACACCGTGATCGTGAACGTGAACGTGATCGAAGGCGAGCGTAAACGTGTGCAGGCATTTGAAGGTGTGGTGATTGCGAAGCGCAATCGCGGCCTCAATTCCTCCTTCATCGTTCGTAAAATTTCGTCCGGCGAAGGTGTGGAGCGTACGTTCCAAACCTACGCACCCACCATCGCGTCGATCGAAGTGAAGCGCAAAGGCGACGTACGCCGCGCCAAGCTCTACTACCAGCGCAAGCGCTCGGGCAAATCGGCGCGTATTAAGGAAAAGCTGGATTATGTTTCCACGCAGACCAAGGGCGACAACGCCGCATAGTTGTTAGCGTTTGGTTGGTGCTAAGAAGCCGCAAGAGAAATCTTGCGGCTTTTTTATTGCGGGGAAAAAAGCTGAAAGTCCCCGCCAGTATTGGCGTTTCAGCCGGTGGCCTTCCCCGTCAACGCCAGCCGATTCTCGCTGAGCCATGCCGCCATGACCGGATCACCTACCCGATAGCCTTTGCCTCCATCGAGTTGACGTCGTTCCACCAAGCCTCTCTCGACGAGCGTCTCGATTGCACGTGAAATCGTCGAAGCTTGCACTTTTGCCTGGCCTAGCTGTGTTGCCGCCCAATCTAGACTTTCTCTTGAAGTCGCTTGGCGGGATTCAAATATCAAGCGTAGCGCCACGCGTTGCACATCAGTCAGGCCAAACCAGTTTATCGTCCATTTATTTTTTAGCGTCGGATCAAGCATAGCGCGCAATCCACGTTCCAATCCCCATCTGGAGTTGGCCATCGCGTTACTCACCGCGTTCATGAAGGGCTCGGGCTGCCGTCCCAATCGGTCAAAGACATGCATTGCTTCTCCGATGGCCAATTCCCGGCCTGTCGCGAGCTTGAATTTATGTATGACGTGCGCCACAAATTTTTCATCTAGCAGCGGATAAGCCTCGGGGTTGGCAAACCCGTACAGGGGTGCCTTGGTACGAGAAAAGGTTTCTAGCAGCAGTATTTCTGACGAGCCACTAAAAATCGCGCCGACGCGCTTTGAGGCCTGCGTGAGTGTCGAGCGTAACGCCGCACTCGATTGATCAGCACCTGCCTCGCTCGCTAGTGCTTGGAATTCATCAAAAACCAGCAACACATTCTGTTTTGTTTCGTTCAGGATAGTCGTGAGAAGCGCATCGACTTTGAGAAACTTGCTTATCGGCATCGTTCGCGCTGGCTCCTCCCCGAGCTCTAGCGACGCGCTGGCAATGCCTATTTTTTTAACCTTGGTTTTTAGGGTTCGCTCGATCCCAGCGGCCGGTACCGCCAAACGATCCAGCGCCTTTTGCAAGGCATAGTTAATGCTTCCCAGCGGATCGGCCCTATCTGCCCAGCACTCGATGTAAATCGCGAGCATCCCCTTCTGCTCGGCCAAGGGCATGATCTCCTCCCGCAAGAGCGATGTCTTGCCGGTCTGCCTTGGCCCAAACAGCGCGATGCGCTCCAATGCCTGCCCGCGCGTCACCAGCTTTTCGGCTAATTGGGGGCGGTTGTAGTGCCAGATTTTGGTGAGATCACTCATGAATTGCTCTATTTGCATGAAGTGCGTATTTTACGCAATAATGCGTATTGACGCAATTGGTGGGGACTTTTAAGCACCGCCAACACCGTCTTCGCGATGATGCGCCGCAAGATCGTGGAATCCCCAAGCAGCGCACCCCTATTAGACCTTGAGCCGATGAGGGCTTACTTTTTTGCGCGCAACCGCAAGAATAAATACGCCAACGCAATCAATCCAAAGACGAGCGAATAGCCGCGATGCCCACTGAAATTTGATTCAAACCAACAGTGCTCATCGCCAAAGGCCGCGCTGACCCACGCGCCCACCTCTCGCCCTTCGAGTGCGCGCAGGGTTAGCAACAGGTCGGCACCGTCGCCGCCGACACGGTTGCTGCCTGAGAGCCAGTAGCGCGTACAAGCGCAGCCGCCCGCCTTGGTCGCGCAGGGGTAGGACGCTTCGAGCGTGAATCGTGTCCAGCCACTGCCCCGACTCGATGGCTCGGTCACCGATGTAATTTTTTTGATGTTGACCATAACGGGCTGGGCGGTGGCCGCCTTAATCAGCTCTGGCGTGTAGATAAGCGTGGGTAGCAGGGCAACCAACAGTGCGATGATGAGGTGTTTTGTCCGCATCTAGCGCGCGACCCCTCCCAAGAACCGCGCCCTCATTTCGCCCAAACCAAAGGTAGCGAGCATTTCTTCGAGCCGTACTGCCGCCTTTTTCCCTGGCAATTTTTTGTCGGTAGCGATAATGAGCTCGTTTTTCATCGCGTGTTCCCAGCCGACTAATTCAGTCGCGGTGACTTGATAGCCGTGCGCTTCGAGTTGTAGACAGCGCAGCACATTGGTGATGTGGCTTGCGAATTCGCGGGTGTGGACGGGGCGGCGCCAGAGTTCGGTGAGTGGGTTACCGGCGAGATCGTCCGCTTTGTTTTTGCGAAAAACGCCCGCAATGTCGGCTTGGCAGCAAGGTACGAGCACGATGTGTTTCGCGCGTTTGGCAAGCGCGAAGGCAATCGCATCGTCAGTCGCGGTATTGCACGCGTGTAGTGCCGTGACCACATCAATCTCACCGACTATTTCGGGGGCGGTAAGAGACGCTTCGACCGACAAATTCAAAAACGACATGTGCTGGAAACCCAATGTGGTAGCCAACATTCGCGATTTTTCGACTAAATCTGCACGCGTTTCGATACCGAAGACATGGTAATCAACCGCGAGCGTCTTAAAAAATAAATCGTAGAGAATAAAACCCAAATACGATTTACCCGCGCCATGATCGACGAGCCGAATCTCACCGCGCAGAGCCACGATGTCGGCGAGTAGAGGCTCGATGAATTGAACAAGGTGGTAAACCTGCTTTAGCTTGCGGCGGCTGTCTTGATTCATGCGGCCGTCGGCAGTCAGGATATGCAGCGCTTTGAGGAGTGCCACGGATTGCGCGGCACGAATTTCTGGATACGTCGGAGCCACCGCCTCGTGGCGAGGCTTGGCACGCGGGATCCGCTGTGGAGCAGCGGATTCGCCGCGTTTCACGCGCTATCCATTAGGTTGGGGATGGTTCGCCTTCGGCAGGCGCGGCACCTTCTTCGCCTTCTTCACTCTCGGCACCTTCTGCACCCTCGGCCGGTTCGGCACCCTCAGCGGCATTGGCCGCTTTGCGTTGCAGCTTTTCTTCCTTCTTTTGTTTCTTGGCGAGTTCGCGCTGGCGTTTGGCAAAGTTATAGTTCGGTGTGGCCAATTGAGATTCCTTTCAACGTGGAAGTGGTGTGCTGCTGGCTAGGCGCTTTGGCCCATGACAGCGGCAGTGGCAATCATTTCATCAAACAGCGCCATCGACACCTTACCAGAGACCGCGTAAGGATTGAGCTCGGCGCGTTCAGAATATTTAATTAATAGCGAGGGATTGATGCGCGCAAGCGATACCGAACCCATCGCCCAATGGGCAAAGCGCCGCTCTTCGATCTCCTCGTAGCTTAATAGCATCACATCGCCATGGCGATTGTCGGCGGCAATCGTGTTGTAGAGCCCGTTTACCTCGGTGCGGCTACCTTCGATGACTTGCAGAAAAATTTTCCCGCACGAGCACAGTGCGCCGGTGATGCCGCGTGTGGGGTTGCTGGCGCGCGACTTCGCGACAAT
>JAYVGG010000229.1:0-2740 GCA_043772475.1 Burkholderiales bacterium | reverse complement strand
TTTTCCGATTTGCCGCGCCAACCTAAACTTGTTGTCTTGACATAGCCTCACAGGCTGTCAATTTAATGCTCCCCTCTAAAACCTGTCATTCCGAGTCGCCCTTACGAGGAATCTCACCCTCGCCAAACGGTGCCGCCTGCCATGTACGTGACAGCTTTTTTGCAGCCCTTCAGATTGCGCGCCACGTTCGAGATTTGGCCTCGACTTGTGGCGCGATAAGATTCCTCGTAAAGGCAACTCGGAATGACAAGTTTTAAGTGGGCCGAGATCTAAGTTAGCTTGCGAAGCGTGCTGCTTCCGCTACCGCCTAAGCGACCCAAACACGCGTGTCAAAATCTCGCTCCCCGCCCCCGCCGGGTTCGTGCGAATTTTTTTCTCTTCTTCACCGATCATGTAGTAAAGCCCATCGAGCGCCTTAGTGGTGACATGCCGCTCCACCGTGGCCTGCTCCGGCCGCACCTTCACAAGCCCGGTTTGTGTGATCTTGTCCGACATCTGGTTGTACTGATTCGCAAGCCCAATCCTGCCGGTCACGTCCGTCACAATCGGCATAAATTTATCGGTGAGTGGGTCACGCGTTTTGTCTTTGAAAAACGTAGTGACCGAATTGTCTCTGCCTGAGAGCAACGATTTCGCATCCTGCAAGGTCATTGACTTCACCGCACCCTTGAGTAGATCAATACTGGCCGGCACCGCCTGCTCCGCCGCACGGTTAATACCGAGTTTCAAGGCATCAATATCCTTGCCACGGCCCAAGAGCTTCAAACCTTTCTCGGCCTTTTGCATCCAATCGGGCAATAAAATTCGCACTGCATCGTTGCCCCAGAAGCCATCTTGCTTGCCGAGGAGCTTCACCGCGATGTTGGCACCTTGCTCGAGCGCACCACGCACGCCCGCGCCCGCATCCGCTTGAGAAAGATCAGAAAGCCCGAAAGCCCAAGCGTGGCGCGGGCTTCCGGCTACCATGAGGGCGGCGGTGGCCAGCGTGAAGTGGATTAGGTGGCGGCGTTGGGTGTCGGGGGTTTGCGTGACTAAGGTGCTCGGATTTTTGTTCATGATGGCTCCAAATATAGAGGTTGAAATGCATTAACGTGGAATACAAACAGTTCGCATACTGGTATTGCCAGTCTTGCCCACACGCGCCGGTTACGACTGCTTACGAATCACTAGCACCGATGACATGCCATCATCGTTTTCTACCGCGAGCAATTCACAGCCTTGCCCAGATACGATTTCGAGAACACGCGTCATCGGCAGAGGGTGAAAGGCGCGATCATCAGCCTCGTTTAGCCAGATTGAAAGCTTAAATTCATAATTTTCGATATTCGTTGATAACCTAAAAATGGCGAGACCGCCTGGAACGAGCGCGCGCAGCCCCTTGCGTAGAAAAGTTGCAATCAGCGGCGGCGGACAGTATTGGAAAGCATCCAAGGCATAGAGGTAGTGGCAGCCATGCACCGCGTCGAGAGGTGGCACGTCAAGCTCATGAAATAGCAGATTGGTAAAGCCTAGCGTTTGTGCGCGATTGCGAGCAGACGCGATGAGCGATTGAGAAATCTCGTAGGCGTGCAGGTGTTCGGCTTTCGTTGCAACTTCCATCGTAACGCTCGCTACTCCAAATCCAAGCTCCACAAAAACACCGGGGCAACCAGCAGGTGCGCCATGTCGCGCCAAAGTGGCAAAGACGAGCCGAGAGAGAGCTTCCGGCGATTCGCTCTTGGACTTTGCTGCCACCGAAAGCGAACGCTCCCGATCACCGCGTGCGCGCGCAAGACAAGCGCTAAGTTGCTCAACGCTAGCAACGGTTTCTATTTCCAGTGGCTGCTTAGCAACAGGGGCACTTTCTGCTTTATCGGCAATAAAATCCGGCGTAGGGGCGGCAATGTAGGTAAGCGGCTGACGATTGTGGATTACCCGCGCACCGGCCTCGCGAAATTTGATTGCCTCATCCGAGCTTGCAAAACTCTCCGCGAGACTGCGAAATGAGGTGTGCGTCAAATGCGGCGTGAGCGCAGCTTCGGACTCCGGCTCCCGACCCAGTATGTGCCGGTAGCACCAGATAATTTCGTCGCGGGAAACCGTTTTTTTTGTGAGGCCAAGAATATTCATATTTGTATTATGCGGCGCATCGTGCTTTCAAACAATTGCCGAAGGAAAACTTCACAATTGGGCTTATTTTAACGCTCAGCTTCTATGCTACATTTGGTGTTCACAAATACTCATAACCCATCGTGACTAACCCCACCAATCCCTACGCGGGCAAAGCCGACTACTGTTTCTGGCGACGGTCGGTTTCAAACGTTGTCCCCTTCATGCTAGACCCAATGGGGGAAGCAACATTCCAAATTTCACCCACCACAAAGGTCGCGACAGCAGGGAGCTGTTTCGCCCAACACATCTCACGCCGCCTAAGTAAATCTGGCTATACGTACTACGTGGTTGAAAACGCAGACCCAGCCATGGCAAAAGCGACGGCGGACGCACAAAATTACGGCACGTTTTCCGCTCGCTACGGCAATATTTACACCGCCCGGCAATTACTTCAACTATTTGATCGCGCATACGGCACGTTTCAGCCGTCAACGCCAGTCTGGCAGCGTGCTGATGGTCGCTATGTTGACCCTTTCCGCCCGCAGTTTGATCCCGCTGGTTTTGATTCACCCGAAGCAGTACACGCAGAAACTCAATCACATTTAGCCGCTGTTAAGCAGCTATTTGAAACGCTTGATGTATTTGTCTT
>JAYVGG010000228.1:0-7954 GCA_043772475.1 Burkholderiales bacterium | reverse complement strand
ACCGGCGGTCGATGCTGTCAGGCGCGGCTATACCAAGTCGCTTTGCCGCTGCCGTGCTGGACAAGGTGGCTGGCCGATACCAGCATCTGCAAATGCTTTTTCACCGTGTTGCGGTTTGCGCCGGTCACATCGACAACCTGGCCGTTGGTGATCCGCCCATGCGCTTTCGCCAGTTCGAGAATCTGAACGCCAAGTTCGGGCAACCGCTCGACCATCAACCGTTCGCGCGCGATCTTCGCTTCAAGGCGGGTCTTTTGCTGCCGTAGCGACTGGAGGAAATAGACGATCCACGGTTCCCATGCGGGCGCTTCGCTGCGGATAGTCCCCTGCGTCCGGCGAAGCCCCAGATAATAGCCCTCCTTGCTCGCCTCGATCACGCTTTCGAGCGACGAATACGGCACATACGCATAGCCGCTGCGTAGTAAGAGCAAGCTGGTCAGCACCCGCGACAAGCGGCCATTGCCATCTTGAAAGGGATGGATTTCAAGAAAGACAACGGTGAAGATTGCGGTGACAAGCAGCGGGTGAAGCCGCTTTCGGTCCAGCGTCTCGTTCACCCATTCGATAAGCTCCGTCATCAATCGCGGTGTGTCGAACGGCGTTGATGTCTCGAATACAACACCGATTTCCCGGCCCTCGGTGTCAAAGGCGCTGACATGATTGGTGTTGGTTTTGTACGCGCCGCGATGCCGTGCATCCTTGCTGCTGTGCGCCAGCAAATCGCGGTGCAGTTGCTTGATGTGATTCTCGGTCGGTGAAATCGCGTCGAACGATGCGAAGACGGTTGCCATCACGTCGGCGTAGCCTGCGACTTCCTGTTCGTCGCGGGTTGCGAAATGGCGAATATCGAGATTGGCGAGTAGCCGCTCGACTTCACTGTCCGATAGTCGGCTCCCCTCAATCCGGGTCGAAGAGCCGATGCTTTCAATCGTCGCAACGCGCCGCAGTGCGGACAGGCGGTCAGGTGCCAGCGTTCCCAGCGCACGCCATGCGCCTTTGAATTCGTCGATCTCGGCGATCAACGAAAGCATTTGTAGCGTGATGATGAGTGAGGCGACAGTGATGGGCATACCCATATTTATACCCGTAAATAGCCATAAATTGGAATATATCCGTAAATAGGCCCATAAATAAACCCATAAATATCCGTATTACTTCGCTACTTGCCGCAGCGGGCATGAGTAGCGCCCCCGCTTCTCCAAATAGTATTTAACCCACTCACGCCTAAACCGACCACGCCATCTTAAGCGCCAGCACCAGCAAAAACACGGCGAATATTTTCTTCAACACCGACACCGGCAAGCGGTGCGCGAGCTTGGCACCCATCGGGGCGATCACCACACTCGTGAGTGCAATACCGACCAACGCGGGCAGGTACACATAGCCCAAACTCCAAGCAGGTAGCCCTTTATCGAGCATTCCGGTCGCCACAAAGCCAACCGTCCCCGCCACCGCTAAGGGCACGCCGAGGGCGGCCGCCGTGCCAATCGCCTCGTGCAAACGCACGTTGCACCAAGTGAGAAACGTGACCGTAATAACCGCGCCACCGATGCCCGCGAAGCTTGATGCAACACCCGTGGCCGCGCCGAGAAGGGCAAGCCCCCATGCGCCCGGTAGCGCGCGCCCTGCGGCGGGCTTTAAGTTAAAAAGCATTTGTGCGGCGAGCGCGCAGATAAAAATAACAAAAAAACTTTTAAGAAATGCGGTGGTGGAAAAATGAGCGATCACGGCACCGCCAAAGGTGCCGGCGATGATGCCGGGCGTAATGCGCTTCAGTATTTGCCAATTCACCGCACCGAGTTTGTTGTGCGTGCGCGCACTCGCAAGCGCACCGGGGATGATGGTCGCCATCGAGGTGGCGAGCGCCATGTGGACAACGTGGTCACTCGAAAATCCACGCGATACAAACGTCATCGACAAAATCGGCACCATAACGGCACCGCCGCCGATGCCGAGAAGCCCGGCAAAAAAGCCGACCACGCAGCCGACGGCCAAGTAAATCAGCAGGTAAGAAATTTCGGGTGACAAATTATTTTGCCGCGAGCTTTTGAATCGCGCGCCACTCGCCCGCTGTGACGGGTGTAATCGAGAGCCGATTGCCGCGTTTCAAGATCACCATGTCTTCGAGTGCCGTGTGGGTGCGAAGCTCGGTGAGTGAAATCAAGCGAGACGGCTTGGCGTATTTCACGTCCACCAGCATCCAGCGCGGGGTTTGGGGTGTGGCCTTCTCGTCGAAGTATTTACTTTTTTTATCGAACTGGGTTGGGTCCGGGTAGGGCGGTGAGGCCACCGTGGCGAACCCTGCGATGCCGGGCTCAGCGCAGGAGGAGTGGTAGAACAAAACATCATCTCCCACTGTCATCAAGTCGCGCATCATATTGCGCGCTTGGTAATTGCGAACGCCGAACCAGGCAACGGTTTGGTTTTTGGCCTTGATGAGATCATCAAACGAAAATTCGTGAGGCTCCGACTTCATCAACCAACACGCCATGGAACGCTTTCGCAAAAAATAAATGGCACGATGCTTCGGGGTTCGCTTGAGACGGCACACTTGAACCGGAGGTTCAAGGCGGGCGTTCACCGGATGCCTTTAGGTACGTCCGCATGGGACGCGCACACCAGCTTCACTTGAGTAAACGTCCTTAGACATAAAGTCTATCGGGACAAGGATATAAATCCCAAGCGAACGCCGAAGCAACGTGATGCGAGGTGATTAAAACAGCTTTTCTTGATCCGAAATCGCTTTTTCAATCATGCCCTCGAACGCATTCATTTTACCCCGCACGAAGTCTTCGTCAATCGAATTGTTCGTGGTTTTTGTCGGAGCCGAGCCCTTCGAGGTCAGGTACTCGTGGGCGATATTGAGCGCGGTTAAAAGTGCGATCCGCTCGTTACCGATGACCTTGCCGGTCGCTTTGATTTCTTCTAGTTTTAGATTCAGATAATCGACGGATTCCAAGAGCTGGCGCTCTTCTCCAGCCGGTGGGGCGACGCGAAATTCGCGCCCTAATACGGTGACCGTCATGCCTTTGGGTTTAGCGGTGCTCATGGCTGACTCGCATCTTGATCAGGAATCTGCGCGATGAGGGCTTCGATGCGCGTTCTGGCTTGATCGAGTTTTTCATTCACACGCTTTACGTCGTCGGTTTTAGTCGCGATCGTTTGGCGCAGCTCGGTGTTCTCCGCGCGTAGGCGAGAGAACAGCGTGACAAAGTTTTTAAGCTTGTCTTCAAAGCGTTGAATATCGGGTTCCATGGCAACGAATGTAGCCAAAAAACCCTATGGAGTCAATGATTAACGAGCGAAAGTGAAGGTTTGTTGCGAAATAGGTTTTGGGCTAACTTTTCGTCTTAGCCAAGGCGCGTACAATGGGGTCGTGTTAGGTGCGTTAGCGTCGATTAGGCTCTAGCGTTAAACGGGAAGCGTGTGCCGCATGAAAATGCCACCCACGCACTGCCCCCGCAACGGTGATTGGTTGGTTTTGCGCGATCCACTGAACGCAAGTTTGGGAAGGGCGCAACGCTCGATGTTGAAAAACATCACACCATCAGTCCGGATACCGGCCTTACGCCGCGAATTTTTATCCATCGCGTTGGTGTGCGTCGGGCTTGCCCGCACGCATAAATCTCTCACAGCTTGCGGGGACGCTTGCTGACTCTCGAAAGTCTTAAATGAACTCGTTTTTTCCTCATGCCCTAAAACACGGCGGGCTTGCTGTTGCCTCGCTATTCACACTACACGCGGCGGCTCAAAGCAACACCGCCCCCATCGGCACCATTGTCGTTACCGCCACCCGCACCGCCCAGCGCGCCGATGATGCCCTCGCGCAAACGGCGCTCATCACGCGCGACGACATCGAAGCGGCCAGCACCGCAAGCCTAGTCGAGCTGCTCCAAGCCCGCGCGGGTGTTGAGATTCGCGCCACCGGCGGTGCGGGCCAGCCCGCTGGCGTTTTCATACGCGGTGCCACCGCGCAGCAAACGTTAGTGTTGGTCGATGGTGTGCGTATCGGCTCGGCGACCAGTGGTAGCGCGGCGTTTGAAAATATTGCGCTCGATTTAATCGAGCGTATTGAAGTCGTTAAGGGCCCCATGTCGGGGCTCTACGGGGCAGATGCGATTGGTGGCGTGGTGCAGATTTTTACGCGCACGCACGCAAAGCCGCGCTTAAGCGCAAGCGTGAGTGTGGGCACCGATTCCACGTTAGGTGCCGCCGCCGGGCTCACCACGGTGGAAGATAAAACCGCGATTACGCTCAATGTGGGCTATCAAGAAGCAAAGCCGCGTTCGGCAAGCAATGCTGCTGCTGGGCCCTACACCTACAACCCAGATCGTGACCCGTATTCCAACACCAATTTTTTAGCGAAAGTAAGTCATAGCCTCTGGCAGGGTGAGACCGTATCGGCAAGCCTCTGGCAATCGCGCGGGCGTGTGAGTTTTGATGACGGCGTGCCGGGCAATCCGAGCAATCGGCAGATTTTGTCTGGCGCGCAGGTTGCGTCGCAAAACAACTTCGCTTCGTTTTGGAAATCAAATTTGCGGCTTTCGCAGTCGGTTGATGACACCGTGACCACGTCCGCCTACCCGAGTGTGTTCAAAACAACGCAGTCGCAAATCCAGTGGCAAAACGATCTAGCAACGCCCGTTGGCACGTGGATCGTGGGCTTTGAGCGACTCGCGCAAAAAGTGGCGAGCGATACGCCGTTTGATAAAACGTCGCGCACGACTGGCTCCGTCTTTTTGGGTGTAAACGAAACGATTGGCGAACAGCGCTTGAGTGCAAACCTGCGGCGCGATAGCGAGACGCAATTTGGCGCACGCACCACGGGGGCGGCATCGTATGGTTGGCAAATTGCGGCCGATCATTTGATGTATGTGAGTTACGGTGAAGCTTTCCGCGCGCCCTCATTCAACGATTTGTACTATCCGGGCTTTAGCAACCCAACGCTTCGGCCAGAAAAATCGAAAAGCCGCGAGATAGGATGGCGACACAGCAGCGCAGCCGCCCAACTTAACGTGGTCGTGTTTGATAATCGTATTGCTGACTTGATTGCGTTTGATTTCGCCACAAGCCTGCCGCAAAATGTCCTGCGTGCGCGCATCCAAGGCGTAGAGCTCGGCGCAAAAACCACCATCATGGGCGTAGCGCTCACCGCGAATGCCACCGTGCAGCGCCCCGAAGATACCCAAACGGGAAAGCAACTGCGCTCACGCGCAAAGCAATTTGGCACCGTCTCAGCCACACGTGATGTTGGTGTGTGGAGTCTTGGCGCTACGATTGTTTCATCCGGTGCGCGCTTTGATTCGGGAAACGAGTCGGCTGCCTCCCGAACCGCTGGCTACGCTACGCTTAATGTGAACGCGCGCTACCAAATCAATAAGCTTTGGAGTGTGGCGGCATCGGTGCAAAACCTGACCGACAAAACCTATGAGACCACGCGCGGCTATAACACGCCGGGGCGCGGCTTATTCGTGACCGCGCGCATGGTCGCGTTTTAGGCTTCACTAAATGCCTGAAACACCGCGCCGCTATTGGGGTTTCAGGCTATTTAAGACATTATTTTTCAAGCACCCGTAGTAAATTACACGTATCCATCGTGCCCCAGCCGCTTGCCATCAAGCTTTCGAGCTGCGCGTGGACAAGCGCCAGCGCGGGCATGTTGAGCCCCTGCTCATCGGTCGCCGCTTTGATGAGGCCAAAATCTTTGTGATGTAAGCGCGCTTCGATACCAGCGGCAAAATCACGGTTGGCCATTTTGGGGCCCATCATTGCGAGCATCTTGGAGCCCGCAAAGCCGGACATGAGCGCTTCCACAACTTTGTTGCCGTCCACGCCATTGGCGCGCGCAAACAGCATCGCCTCCGCGATACCTTGGATATTGATGACCTGCACGATTTGATTGCACGCTTTGGTCACCTGCCCCGCACCCACGCCACCCATGTGAAAGATGTTGGTGGCGAGCTTTTCGAGTAGCGGGCGCGCGCCGGCAAGTGTTGCCGCGTCGCCACCGACTAGCATCGTGAGTGTTGCCGCCTCAGCGCCCTTTGTGCCGCCGGATACCGGGCAATCGAGAAAGCCGATTTGCTTGGCCGCGAGGGCTGCGGCAATGTTACGGGTGGCTCTGGCATCAATCGTCGAAAAATCGCACACAATCGCGCCCGGTTTGGCGGTCGTGATGGCACCCGCCGTGCCCAGCAGCACCGCTTCGACATCGGCGGTCGCGGTGACATTGGTAAAAATAAAGTCGGCGTCCCGCGCGGCCTCTGCGGGCGTGGGGGCTGCAATAGCCCCAAGTGCCACGAAGGGCTGCATGACCTCGGCACGGCGCGCATAAACGGTGACAGCGTAGCCCGCGCGAATCAGGTGGCGCGCCATCGCACCCCCCATGTTGCCGAGCCCAATAAAGGCGATGGAAATACTCACGTCGAGGTTCCTTAGTGTGGATGACAAAAGCTAAGCGAAGGCAAAATAGTTACGCCGTCACGTTGATGTCTTTTGTTTTGCTGCGCGCAATGGCTTCACGCGCTTTCGCCATTAAATCGGCATCGGCGTAGGGCTTGGTGACGTAGTAATCCACCCCGGCCAGCATGGCTTGATCGCGGTGCTTATCCATCGAGCGCGACGTAATCATGATGATCGGCAGCGTTGACCAAACCGCGTGATGGCGGATGTGTTGGGTGAATTCGAGCCCGTTCATGTTGGGCATTTCAAGATCGGTGCAGACCATGTGCGGGTTAAATTCATCGAGGATGCGAATCGCATCGAGCCCATCGCCTGCACCACGCACTTCGTAGGCTGCGTCTTCAAATAATTGCGTGAGTGATTTGCGAACCGAAAGCGAATCATCGACCACGAGTACCCGCTTCGATTGCTGACGTGCTTCAGCGGCCAAGCGCGCCGCTGCCGCCGACTGCGCCACCGGCGTAGCAACGAGCTCGGGTAGATTCAGGAGCGGCACCACCGTGCCATCGCCAAGCACCGATGCGCCAGAGATGCCATGCACGCGCCGCAAATACTTGCCCATACTTTTAACAATCAGCTCGCGACTATCCACGACTTTATTCACCGCTACCGCCACCAATCGCCCACCGGTTGACATCAATACTTTGGGCAGTGCCGCAAACTGCTGCGCGCTCGATGCCTCGGCTGGGTAGCCGGTGAGGGCGGCTAAATCTAGCAAGGCATAGCGATGCTCACGATAGCTAAACCATAACGCACCTTCAACCTGGTCAACCTCACCAAGCGCGCCCGGCACGGCCTGCTCGACGTTATGGGACGGGATAGAAAATTTCTGCCGCGCCGCCTCCACAAGCAGCGCGTGCTGGGTGACGAGCGAAGCTTGGAATTTAAGAATGATCTCGCAGCCGTCGCCCGGCACGGAAAGTATCTCCACACTGCCCTTAAGCTCGGCCAACCGTGACGCGACCACATCCATACCCACGCCGCGGCCCGATACCTCGCTTACGTGCTCGCGCGTGGAAAAGCCGGGGAGCAAGGTGAGCCTTGCGAGATCGGCATGTCCTAGCTGCGAATTACCATCAATGAGCCCACGTAGCGTCGCTTTTTCGCGGATGCGTTCGTAATCAAGCCCGCGACCATCGTCTTTAATGGTGACGCGCACCGTAGCACCTTGGCGCGCAAAGGTGAGGGCGATCTTGCCGATAATCGGCTTACCGCCCGCGCGGCGTACTTCGGGCATCTCGATGCCATGATCGACCGCGTTTCGCAAGATATGCAGCAGTGGGTCTGCCAAACGGTTTAGCACGTCTCCATCCACGTTGATCTCGCCACCAATCAATACTAGCTCGGCTTCCTTGCCAGTCTGCTGGCAGGTCTGGCGGACGTTTCGATTAAGTCGTCCACTCAATACCGATACCGGTGTCATCCGCGTTGATACCACTTGGTGCTGCAAATCTTTGGTAACGGCGCGCTGTTGCTGCACTTCGGTGGCAAC